>DASXCO010000162.1 GCA_036491125.1 Acidimicrobiales bacterium
CGCCGTCATCGACGACTGCGAGGCGGCCGGGCTCCTGGAGCGCCGGCGCGACCCCGCCGACCGACGTCGGTACGCCATCCACCTGACCGACAAAGGTCGTTCCCTGCGGGCTCGTGCCCAGCAGACCGCGGCCGCCCTGCGCGAGGAGATGTTCGCCGAGCTCGACGAAGCCGAGCGGAGGACACTCCATGACCTGCTCCTGCGGCTCGCCAGCGCCGGCCCTCTCTCGGATCTCGGCGCCCACGCGGCCGTCGGCCAGCCGGGGTAGGGGCCACCGCTGCGCCCACGGGGGCGGGGACCTCTGGTTCAACATCCGATCGAGATTGGGCACCGCGGCCCGGCGTCGGCCACCCGCTTTCGACCGAATGTGCAACGGGACAAAGGTCCCGAGGCGCGCCGACTAGGCCTCGACGAGCTCCAGGATCGAGTCCGGGATGTCGAAGTTGGAGTAGACGTTCTGGACGTCGTCGTCCTCCTCGAGCCCATCGATCACCCGCAGCACCCGCCGGGCGTCGGACTCGCTGGCCAGGGGGATCGACGTGGTGGCGAGCATGGTGAGATCGGCGGAGTCGTAGGCGAAGCCGGCCGCCTCCAGGGCGGCCCGCAAGCGCCCGAGGTCCGTCGGGGGACAGGTGATCTGCCAGGTGTCGCCCTCGTCGGAGAGGTCCTCCGCCCCCGCCTCGAGGGCCACGAGCATGAGGTCGTCCTCGGCGACCGAGTTCGGCATGATCACGACGCCCTTGCGCTCGAACTGCCATGACACCGCACCGGGCTCGGCCATCGAGCCGCCGTTGCGGGTGAAGGTGCTGCGGACGTCGGCGCCGGTGCGGTTGCGATTGTCGGTCAGGCACTCGACGATCACGGCGACGCCGCCCGGCGCGTAGCCCTCGTAGGTGACGGACTCGTAGCGCACGCCTTCGAGCTCACCGGTCCCCCGCTTGATCGCCCGCTCGATGGTGTCGGTCGGTATCGATGCGTCCCGCGCCTTGCTGTACATGGTCCGCAGCGTGGCGTTGGAGTTGACGTCTCCCCCGCCCTCCCGCGCCGCCACCTCGACCTGACGCAGGACCTTGGCGAACAGCTTCCCGCGCGCCTTGTCCTGGGCGCCCTTCCGGTGCTTGATCGTGGCCCACTTCGAATGACCGGACATGGCAACCTCCTACTCGGTCGGGCCGCCGGCCCGGGAGCCGACGCTCGACAAGAAGAGCTCGTGCAGGCGCCAGTCGCCCGCCAGCTCGGGATGGAACGCCGCGACCAGCACGCTCCCGTCACGGCACACCACCGGCTGGGTAGCTGGGCCGGCCTCCCGAGCCGGTTCTGTTCTCGGGCCGGCCTCCCGGGCCGGCCTCGCCACGGTGGCCAGCACCTCGACACCGGGCCCGGCCCGCTCGACGACCGGAGCCCGGATGAAGATCGCCCGCATCGGCCCGCCCGTCACTTCGCTCACGTCGAGGTCGCTCTCGAACGACTCGACCTGGCGGCCGAAGGCATTCCTGCGCACCGACAGGTCGATGGCCCCGAAGCAGCGCTGGTCGCCCCGCCCGTCCAGCACCTCCGTCGCCAGCAGGATCATCCCGGCACAGGTGCCGAAGGCTGGCATGCCATCCGCCAACCGGTCGCCGATGGGGGCGAAGAGGCCCGATGATTCCAGGAGCATCGACATCGTGGTCGACTCCCCGCCGGGAAGGATGAGCGCGTCGACACCCGCCAGCTCCTGGGGAGACCGGACCTCGATCGGGTCGGCTCCGAGATCAGCCAGGACCCTGGCGTGCTCCCGGACGTCGCCCTGCAGCGCGAGGATCCCGACCTTCACCTGGCGGCACCTTGTGAGTCACCAGCCTCGCTCGGACAGCCGCACCTCGAGGCCGTCGATCTCGCTGCCGGGCATGGGCTCGCCCAGATTGCGGCTGACCTTGGCCAGGATGTCGGGCCGGCGGAAGTGGGTGGTCGCCTCGACGATCGCCCGGGCCCGCCGGGCGGGATCGGCACTCTTGAAGATGCCCGACCCCACGAAGACGGCCTCGGCACCGAGCTGCATGACCAACGCGGCATCGGCCGGAGTCGCTAGCCCCCCCGCACAGAAGAGCGGCACGGGCAGCCGTCCCGACTCCGCGATCTCCTGCACCAGAGTGACGGGGGCCTGGAGCTGCTTGGCCCATCCGTACAGCTCGGCCGGGTCGGCCTGCGTGATGCGGCGGATGTCACCGAGGATCGACCGCAGATGGCGAACGGCCTCGACGACGTTGCCCGTGCCCGCCTCGCCCTTCGAGCGGATGAGCGCGGCCCCCTCCGAGATGCGGCGCAGGGCCTCCCCGAGATTCGTGGCGCCACAGACGAACGGCACCGAGAAGGCCCACTTGTCGACGTGGTGTGCCTCGTCGGCCGGCGTCAACACCTCGCTCTCGTCCACATAGTCGACGCCGAGCGCCTCGAGGATCTGCGCCTCGACGAAGTGGCCGATGCGTGCCTTCGCCATCACCGGGATGGTGACCGCGCCCTGGATGGCCTCGACGAGGGCCGGATCGCTCATCCGGGCGACCCCTCCGTCACGACGGATGTCGGCCGGCACCCGCTCGAGCGCCATGACCGACACGGCGCCGGCGCTCTCGGCCACCTTCGCCTGCTCGGCGTCGACGACGTCCATGATCACGCCGCCCCGCAGCATCTCCGCCAGGCCGCGCTTCACCCGGCTGGTCGCCGTCACCCGCACGTCCTCGGCGGCCTGTCCTGTCGATCGCCCGCTCGCTGGCATCGTTTCACCCACGAAACCAAGTCTACTGGGCGTCGCGCCCGGTCAGAGCTCCCGTAGCGCCTGGAGACGCTCGTCGAGCGAGCTCCCCTGACCGAGGATCCAGAGGTGTTCGGTGGCCCTGGCCCGTGCCCTTCGGGAGTGACCCGCTGCGTCGCGGCCGACGTCGATCCTCTCCAGCGCGGAGATCAGCCCCGGCGGATAGCGGGTCAGGGCGACGGCGGCGAGGTCGGCGAGCGGTTCGCGCTGGCTCCCCGCGCCCCAGAACGGCAGGCGAGCGGCGGGGGGAAACAGGACAGCCGCCACGCCCAGGGACGTGACGGCCACCGTGCCGGGAAGGATGTCGTGGACCTTGACGTGGCTGAGCTCGTGGGCCAAAACGCCCTCCAGCTCGATTCGCTCCAGCGACGAGACGAGACCGGTCGTGACCACGATGGTCGCTCGGCGCGGGCGGAGCCCGATCGTCATTGCGTTGGGGACATCGTCGTCGACGATACGAAGCGTCGGCTTCGGTATCCCGGACGCCGCGCACAACCCGTCGATGAGATTGCGCACCCTCGGCTCCTGGTCGATCCCGACCACGCGGGCGCCCGTCAAGCGGATGGTTGCCGCCGCTCCTCCCCACCAGGCAGCCAACCCGACGACCGCGCCGGCGACGGCGCCCACGACGAGACCGACGATCACGGACACGAGCGCGCCCGCGATCACCACTCCGAGCACGAAGACGACGATCGCCGGCAAGGCGGCCAGCAGCACGGCCCGCCTGTGGTTGGCGCCGATCTCAGCCCGGCCCGTCGCCTCGGGCCCGCTCGGTGGTGTGCTCGACAGCGTCGCGCCCGGCCCTTTCATCGAACCAGCATGGCCCAGCAGCCTACGAACGGCCTCGGGCGTCAGGACGGGGCGGTTGGCGGCTGATCTCGTGGTAGATCTGCACGTAGCGCTCGGCGAGCCGGTCCATGGCGAAATCGCCGGCCCGCGCCTCGCCGGCGACGGCCAACCGTTCCCCGAGCCCTCGATCCTCCAGCGCCCGTCGCAGGGCACGGGCGAGCGCATCGACGTCCCCCGGCGGCACCAGCAGGGCATCGCGACCGTCACCCGTGACCTTGCGGTAGGCGGGAAGGTCACTGGCCACGATGGCCGTGTGCGCCGCCATCGCCTCGAGCAGCACGACTCCGAACGACTCCCCGTGCAGCGAGGGTGCGCAGAAGACCTCGGCACCTCGCAGCCGGGAGGCCACCTCCGAGTCGTTGATCCGCCCCAGCCACTCGATCCGCGTGTTGTCGATCGTCTGCTGTCGCAGCTGGGCGGTCTGTGGCCCCTCACCCACCATCCACAGCCGGGTGTCGGGCGGCAGCCGGCCGAAGGCCGCGAGCAGGGTCTCGACGCCCTTCCGCGGCTCGTGGCGGCCGATGAACACGATCGTGGGACCGACCGTCGGCCACGCCGTGGCCTTGGCGAAGCGCTCGGTCTCGATCCCATTGAACACGGGTTCGTAGATGCCGCCGAGCGCAGTCCCCGCCGTCGCCTGGGCGTCCGTCGACACGGCGCAGCGCCAGGCCAGATAGCCGACGGCCGTCCGAACGAGCGGACGGAGCAGCGAGTACGCCAGGCTGGCGCCGGAGCGGTGGAACGTGCCGACCATGGGCCGGTCCGTGTACAGCAGGGTCGTCAGGGACGGGCCCGGAGCCAGCGGCTCGTGCAGGTGCACCACGTCGAAGTCCTCGTCACGCAGCGTCCGGATCGTACGCAGCGCGCAGGGCAGGTCGGGCGCCAGCGGAGCCACCGACCCGTTGCCGGCCAGGGGGATGGACCGCCCGAGCGGCGCCACCCCGCCGTCGGGTGGCGGCCCGTCGCACGGCGCCAGCACCCGCACCTGGTGGCCTTGGGATCGCAGGGCCCGGGCCAGGCCCAGCACCTGACCCTGCACGCCACCGGGAATCGTCAAGCTGTACGGACACACCTGCGCGACGCGCACGGATCAACGGTAGCCCGGGCCAACAGGGCCGTTGTCGCCGACGCGCGGCCGCCCGCTGGAACCCCCGATGAACAGGGGGTTTCGGCTCGGTGAACCACGCGGCTCGAGGCGCCCGATGTCGAGATACCCACGACAAATCCACAAGTTGTGCTCTGGATGCACACAGGGTGCTCCGCCTACCGTCACTCTTCATCCGTGCGAGGGAGGGGCGCCCCATGACCGTGCTTGGCCCAGTATCCGGCGAGACAACGAGGCTTCAGCAGTCGACTCTGGTCGAACCGGCGGTCGATATCGACGCGCTCGACAGCCAGGTGATTCGCCTGTTCAGCCTGGTGGCTGAGGGTATCGCCGGGGCGACGACCGCTTTCCTGGCTAGCGCCCGCCAAGCCGCCGCCCTCCTCGTAGCCGAGGAGGAGGAGGTGGACGCCGTGTTCCACTCCGTGGAGGACCTGATCCGAGCCGAGGTCGTGTCCGGAACTCCGTCCTCGGAGCCACGACTGGCGCGCCTGTTGGTGATCCTGCAGATCGTGCCCGAGCTCGAGCGCAGCGGGGATCTCGTCGACCACATCCGTTGGCGGGCCCGACAGGGCCTGGCCCGCTCCCTGACGCCGACGAGCCGTGAGCTCGTGGAGCGCATGGGCCAGCGGGCGGCAGTGATGTGGAGGGCCGCCTGCTCGGCCTACCTCCAGCGCGACCGGACGATGGCCGAACGCCTGCGCCGCTGGGACGATGAGCTCGACGACCTCCACGTGACGCTGACCGTCGAGCTGGCCACGACGGACCTTCCCGTGGCTACGGCCATCGAGATGGGGCTCGTCGCCCGCTTCCTGGAGCGCCTCGGGGATCACGCCGTGAATGTCGCCCGGCGGCTCGAGACATTACCGAGCGACACATGACGAGCTCTCCCGGCTATTCCGAGAGCATCGAGCTCATCGAACGGGCCCGTTCACACGCCATCTGGGCCCGACGCCACCTGCTGTCCTACGACCCCTGCAGCGGTCCTGAGGACGAGCTCGTCCGGGCTCACCGTCTCCTCATGGCCGCCAGTCAGGCGCTCGGAACCGCAGCAATGGACTCGACCCTGCCCACGAACGTCACCAAGACACTGGTCGACTCGTGGGCAGGGCTCGACGCGTTCCTGCTCGCCGCCGGGGAGCTCGACGAGGAGTCGGGCCGCGCCGACGCCCACCAGTTCCTACGGCGCGCCGCCACCTATCTCATTGAGGCTCTCATAGAGGCGCTTCCGGGCCAGGGGGTGCGGATCCGCGTCGGAGCGGGTTGAGCAAGGCGGCCGGGGCCGGTCAGACCTGGGCCAGGACCTCGTTCAGCGTGGACGTGCTCGTGCTCCAGACCTGCCGGGCGACCTCGATGGTCGGTCCCGCCATCGGCTCTACCGGGCTCGACTTCACGAACGACTCGGCGGTGTCCAACGTGGCCAGGACGATGGTGTCGACAGCCTGCACCGCACCGCTCACCGCGATGCGGAAGACATCGATGCCCTCGGTAGCCAGGGCGGCAGTCGACAGCACGATCTGATCGGTGAGCTTGACCTCGTCGTTGGCCTGGCCGTTGGCGCCGTCTGCCGCGGGCATCAGGGAGCGTCGGGCTGCGCTACGCGCGGCCTGCGTGGACTCCTGAACGGGTGCGTCCATGGTTCCCTTCTCCTCTCCGTGACCCGCCTCGTGTAGGCGACCACTCGTCACCCTAGAAGTCTCGGGTGGCGAGCTGGTTACCTCCAGGTGAGCAACGAACGAAGCTGCCATTGCATGTGCGCGGCCTGCGCCGGCGGGACGAGCGGTTACGGTCGCCTTGATGACTCACGACACCACTTCCGACTCCACTGTGGGCGCGGGCGACCGGGTGTGGCTGATCACCGGGGCCAGCTCCGGTTTCGGGCAGGCGATCGCCGAAACGGCGCTCGCCGCCGGCGACACGGTCGTGGCCACTGCCCGGCGGACGGCGGCCGTCGAGGCTCTTGTTGCGGCCCACCCCGATCGCGCCCACGGCCTTGCCCTGGACGTCACCGACGCCGACCGCATCGGCGAGGTCGTCTCCGAGGTCCTGCACCGCGTCGGTCGCATCGACGTACTGGTGAACAACGCCGGTCACACCCAGGTCGGCGCGGTCGAAGAGACGACCGATCGGGAGCTGCGCGATCTCATGGAGGTGCACTTCTTCGGCCCTGCGGCGATGACGCGTGCGGTACTCCCCCAGATGCGCCGCCAGGGCTCCGGCGCCATCGTGCAGATGAGCAGCACCGGCGGCCAGCTCTCGTTCGCCGGGTTCTCCGCTTATTCGGCCACCAAATGCGCCCTCGAGGGATATTCGGAGGCGTTGGCCTCGGAGGTCAACCCGCTGGGGATCAAGGTGCTGATCGTCGAGCCCGGCGCGTTCCGCACCAACCTATTTGGCAGCTCGAGGCACGAGTCAGCGGCGATGTCGGTGTACGAGGACAGCGTCGGTCCCACCCGGGCCATGATCAGCGACACGGCCGGCAGACAGCCGGGCGACCCGGTTCGAGCCGCGGCCGCCATCGTCGCTGCACTGGAGTCCGAAGCCCCACCCTTACGCCTGGCGCTGGGCAGCGATGCCGTGGACGCCATCGGCACTCACCTCGACCTGGTCCGAAGAGACCTCGAGACCTGGGAGAGCGTCAGCCGCCAGACCGACTTCGAGGACTGAGGCCGACGCCGGCGAGGGCGCCTCAGAGCCACCCGACGCGAGCACTCGCAAGCTCCCCGGCCAGCGGCCGGGCTGCCTCGCCGGCCCTGACCCGCTCGAGCAGCCTGCGGACCGACTCCATGATCTCGGGCACCATGTCCCGCAGGCTGGTGCTGTCGCCAGGATCGATCTCCGTCGGGCTCACCCCTGCCTCGGCGAGAAGCTGATCGAGGTCGCCGAGATGGCCGGCGACCCAGCCGAGAGGGTCGACCGTCAGCTCTTCGACGAACCGACGGTGGCCGGGCTCCCAGCCGGTGAACCGCGGGTGGTGATGGGTCCGGTCGTGGCTGCCGGGCGTGCCGGCGACCGACTCGAGCAGGTCGCCCCGCCAGATCGGCCGTCCCACGGCGATGGGCTGAGCCGAGTAGATCGAGCCCCGCAGGTCGCCGCGATCGAGCATCCGCACCTCCAGCCGGACGCCACGCTCGGCGCCCTCCTGGCCCGGACCCGGATTGGGATCCACGAAGTACAGGTCGCTGACCACGACGCCGATCGACTCGAACCCGAAGACGTACAACACAGGCCGCTCCTCTCGGCGGCCCAGCGTACTGGCGGCAACACCTGAGGCGCCGTGGTGGAAGCGTGCGCTTGGCGACGGCATTGCCGAGCATCTCCTTAGCGGTGTACTCGAGCTGCACCGCCCTGCCCCCGCAGCGCCGGACGGTGCATCCCCCTCCCGGCAGGCGCCCGATGGTGAGCAGAGCCGGGGTGCTGCCGCCGGGGCCGAACACCACCGCGGCAATACGCTTATCGTGGGCGTTGGCGGCCCGGCGCGCTCACGCGCCCTCAAGGACATCACCAGCTCAACTGAGTCACTACGGAGAAGATGAGGATGCGGAAATGCCGCTCCGGAAGATCCACCACCCGGTCGGCGCCGACACGGCCGAAGAGAAGATGGAGTTCGCCGATATGAACCTCACTGACCACGCTGGAGCCCGGCTCACACACGGCAAGCCCAAGGTCAACGGCGTGGAGATCCACTACGCGATCGGCGGCGCCGGCGAGCCGGTGTTATTGCTGCACGGCGTGCCGAAGACCATGTCGTACTGGCGCCACGTCGTGCCGCTGCTGACCCCGCACTACAGCGTCATCGCGCTCGACAACCGAGGCTGCGGCGGCTCCCAGCGCCCCCTGACCGGCTACGACACCGCCACGATGGCCGGTGACGTCGCCGAGCTGGCAACCCACCTGGGCTTCGACCAGTTCCGCGTCGCCGGCGAGGACTGGGGCGCGGCCATCGCCTACGCCGTCGCCGCCTTCCACCGGTCCCGGGTGCAGCAACTGGTGTTCCAGGAAACGCTCCTGCCAGGATTGCCAGCTGGCCCAGGATTGCCAGGCGGCGAACACGACCCCTCGCTCGCCGCCGACGACGTCCGCACCGGCTGGCACTTCAGCTTCTTCAGCCTGCCGAACGTGCCCGAGCTGCTGCTGGCCGGGCGGGAACGGCCGTTTTGGACATGGTACGCCCGACGCCAGATGTGGGACCCCAGCGCGCTGGGCGACGAGGACATCGACGAAATAGTGCACTCGGCCGAGCAGCCGGGCGGCACCAGGGCCATCTTGGAGATGTACCGCGCCCGGCAGACCGACGCCGAACAGAACCGGCCCCATTACGCCGACCCGATCAGCTGCCCGGTCCTGGCCGTCGGCGCGCAGGCCTATCTCGGAGACGACGTATCCAAACAGCTCGCGCAAGTGGCCCGCGATGTCCGCGGCGCCGTCATCCCCGCGTCCGGTCACAACATCGCGCTGGAGAACCCTGCCGCCCTGGCCCAGGCCTACCTCGACTTCTTCGCAGGCGGCTAAGTCGCGGGTTCAGCCATGTGACCCAGCGGCATACAGCTCATCCATTAGGCGCGACACCGCCGTCCGCGAAGCCCATCGGCGACTCCTATTGGTGCTGTCGTTTCCCCAACGACGCCCTCTCAATCACTTCCACGGGCGCTGAGGACCGTTAGATATCACTGCTATGCGGGTAGAACAGATGTGTACCCGATTGCCTTGGAAGCCCTCGTGCCTTCGCAATCGACTCATCGCTCCCGTTCCTCTTCGAAAAAGGAAGGTATTCGATGCCGCAACAAGGATGGGATCAGAAGCGCGAACGGCAGTACCAGCATGTGAAGGAAGGACTGCAGACACGGGGCCGGCCCGCGGGCGTCGCCGAGGAGATCGCAGCTCGTACGGTCAACAAGGAGCGCGCCCGCGCAGGCGAGTCGCGCCGTGCCAGCAGGACCTCCACCCAGGACATCTCTTCCGGACGTCGGGGTGGCATGCGATCCCGTAGTGGTGCCGGCGGTCGAACGTTCGACCAGCTCTACAACGAGGCCCGGCAGCGAGGTGTCAGCGGTCGCTCGAAGATGACCAAGGCGGAGTTGGCTCGGGCCGTCGGAGAGCGCTAGCTCGGGGTCGCGTGCATCGCGCAGCTGTTTTGGATCAGGTGTCCGTGAGGATAGGAGACGCCACCCTGCGCACGCGGTCGGCATCGCCCACTACGTCGATCTCCGCGATCTTGCCTTCCACCACGATGAAGGCCATGACGGCGTAGGGCTGTCCGCCCCGGGTAATGACGACGCCGGCGGCTCCGTTTACGAGCGCGGGGTGCAGCTCTGCGTCGGGTCTCGCACCCAGGCGGGCTTGTCTGGCAACGGCTGGCGCCCCCTGGACCACCCTCGACCCCGCCGGACGGCTCGGCCCGAAGTCGGCTCGCAGCACTACGTCGGGGTGGAGGAGGGCGACGAGGGCGTTGAGGTCGCCACCACGTGCCGCGGCAAAGAAGGTATTGACCACCTCCCGTTGGCGGGCAGGGTCGGAGTCGGCGGCGCGGAGATCGGCGCCTTTCACCCTGCGCCGTGCGCGACTGGCGAGCTGCCGTGCCGCTTGCGGCGTGCGGCCGACCATGGGGGCGATCTCCTCGAATGGCAGCTCGAACATGTCATGGAGGACGAACGCGAGTCGCTCGGCGGGGGCCAGGGTGTCGAGCACGACTTGGAGGGCCAAACCAACGGAGTCGGCCATCACCACCTCCTGCTCGGGCTGGAGATCTCCATCGCGACTGATGACCGGGTCCGGAAGGTGCACCTCCAAGGGCTCCTCGCGCCTGACCTGGCGCGAGCGCAGCATGTTCAGGCAAACCCTGGCCACGATCGTGGTCAACCACCCGCCGAGGTTCTCGACCTCGTCCGCATTTGCGCGGCTCACTCGGATCCACGCGTCCTGGAGGGCGTCGTCGGCCTCGGAAAACGAACCCAGCATTCGATAGGCAACCGCCCGCAGGTGGGGCCGTTGCTCTTCGAAACGGCTCGCCAGCCACTCGGTCTCGTCCATCGTCACATCCTCGCGCTGTCGGGTCCCACCACACTGACCCGCCTCGAGTCACAGATGTGACAACGTTCGGATTGTGAATGGGGGTTCGGCCATTGGCCTCCTCAGCGGCTCGCAGCTTCAGGTGGCATTGCCAGCTAGAGCCGGCCGCTCCCTATTGCCGTTGTAGCTGTCACGTCGGCTACTTGGCAGGTGTCATGTATGTGACTGCTCAAGCCGTGAGAAGGAGATTCCCATGAAGGCCGTCCGCATCGAGAAGCCGAAGGGCTTCGAGGGAATCGAGGGCCTCGTCTACGAGGACGCCCCAGATCCCCAGCCTGCGATCGGCGATGCACTGGTGCAGGTGCGCGCCGCAAGCTTTACCCCCACCGAGCTGACATGGCCGCTCTTTACCGATCGAGCTGGACACGACCGTGCGCCACTGATCCCGGCCCACGAGGGGTCGGGCGTCGTGGTCGCGCTCGGCTATGGCACCGCCGGCGTGTCGGTGGGTGACGAGGTGTACGGCCTCATCGACGGATACCGCGACGGCTGGGCCGCCGAGTACGTGGCCATCGAGGCTCGCAGCTTGGCACCCAAGCCGACGACGATCGATTTCCTCGAAGCCGCTGCCATCCCGCAGGCCGGGCTCACATCGTGGCAGGCGCTGTTCGACCACGGCAACCTCGAGTCCGGACAGACCGTGGTGATCCACGGCGCCGGCGGTGGGGTCGGGGCGATGGCAGTGCAGCTGGCCCGCTCGGCCGGCGCGCACGTCATCGGAACCGGTCGCGCCAGTGCGCGCCAACGCGTGCTCGAGCTGGGCGCCGATGACTTCGTCGACGTCGAGCGGGCCGGCTGGGAGACCGCCGTCGGCCAGGTCGACCTGGTCTACGACGCCATTGGCGGCGATGTCCTCGCCCATTCACCCGCGATCGTCAGGCCCGGTGGTGCCCTGGTGTCCGTCATGGCTCCCCCGCAAACCGATCGGGACGACATCCACACGGTTCACTTCGTGCGGGATCCGAGCGGTGCCCAACTCAGTGGCATCTCTCGCCTCGTCGACGAGGGCACGCTGCGCCCCCACGTCAGCGCGGTCTACCCGCTGGCTGACGCGAGAGTTGCCTTCATGGCCAAGTCCACCGAGCACATTCCGGGCAAGATCGTTCTGACACCCTGACCGGGCGCCTCGCGGAAGCGACGGCGGTTACTTGTGGGTGACCAAGCCAACATCGGGTAGGGACTGCGAGTGGGCAGTAGCCGGGCCGGTGTGCTCTTCGATGTCGATGGGACCCTGGTGGACAGCAACTATCTGCACGCCCTCGCATGGTCGCGAGCCTTGCGCGACCTCGGGGAATGGGCGCCCATGAACGCCATTCATCGCCTCGTGGGGATGGGTGGGGACCAGCTCGTTCCTCGTCTATTGGGACACGATGTCGCCGGCATCAGCAGCGCTCGGGCTCGGCGCTACAAGGAGTTGCTCGGCGACGTCCGGATCTTTCCCGGAGCGCCCGACCTTCTTCGCAACCTTCACGATGCTGGCGTCGCCGTCGTGCTCGCCACGTCTTCACCGCCCGACGAGCTCGACGCGGCCGTGCAGCTCCTCGACGTCGGGGACGCCATCGACGCCATGACGACCAAGGAGGATGTGGAGAATTCGAAGCCGGCTCCCGATCTCTTTCACTGCGCGATGCGGGCGGGCAGGATCGATCCTGCCCGCGCCCTGGCCGTGGGAGACAGCGTGTGGGACCACCAAGCCGCCCGCGCGGCTGGGCTCGGCTGTGTTGGGGTGGAGACCGGCGGATTCAGTCAGCATGAGCTGGCGGAGGCCGGAGCGTTGCATGTCTATCGGGACGTCCAGGAAGTTGGTTGTCAACTCCGAGTCGGCCCGCTCGCCGCCCTCCTGCCTGGCTAGGCCGGAGCCGCAAGGACTCGGCTTGCCGTCGAGAGTGCGTTCCACGAGGCCGGGAAGCCGGCGTACACGGCGACCTGGCGGAGCACCTCTCTCACCTCGGTCTCGCTGGCGCCCACACGGACGGCGGCCCGCACGTACACCGACAGTTGCAGCTGGTCACCAGACGCCGCGAGCAACGCGACGGTACACAGGACGCGTGTCTTGGGATCTAGCCCGTCGCTCGCGTAGACCTGGCCATACACGAACTCGGAGACGTAGCGCTCGAGCTCCGGGTCGATTTCCCTCAGGTACCGGCGGGAGGTCTCGACGTTGTCATCTCCAAGGAACCGCGCGGCAACCTCGTCGGCGAGGGTCCGTCGCCGCTCACTGCTTCTCTGGAGTGACCATCTGCGATGGGTCGAAGGGCACCCGGATGCCAGTGGCCTCGAATTTGCCCACCGCCTTGTCGTCTGCCGTGACGTCGCACTCTGCCCACACCAGCTGGCGCCCGGAACGCACCACCCTGGCGTCACCCCGCAGCTTCTCTCCCGCCCTGACCGGCCGCAGGTACCGGCTGTTCAGCTGAACGGTCGTGACCGACTCCTTGGAGACAGCCTCGTCGTCAAGCATGGTCATTGACGCGGCCGCCATGGCTGCATCTGCCAGCACCGTCGCCACCCCACCCTGTAGCACGCCCATGGCGTTGGTGAGCTCCGGGCCGACCTGCATCTCGTAGACGGCCTTACCCCTGTCGAAATCCACCACCTGCATGCTCAGATGGCCCGAAATGGGTGACGATGTCTTGCCGGCGCGCATCCCATCGAGCACGCCGTCCACGATCTCATACGTCACTGTAGGCATCCCCTCTGTGAGATTCCCGTCGCCTGGGTGGTAGACGGAGAGTGTTCCATGCCAGGGTGCATCCGTCCCTCCGTGGGGCCTCAGTTGAGAAGCCGCAGCGCTCTATCTCTGTCAATCGCAGAAGTGGTCAGGCCCGTGACCGCCTGACCACTCTGCGATCGACTGGGAAACGGCGAACTCAAAGCCCGCTTAGCATCTACGCCGCTATAGGTTGTTATCCCCGCCCATCCGAGACGGGAAACATCATCAACCGGTTATGGCGAGCCTCGCCGTGTCTTGCCCTATTCGGAGACGGATCAGCGACCCGGCCGTGCGAGATCAGGGACGGTCCGGGACTCGGACAACGACGATCGCAAGGTCGTCCTGACGCTCACCTTCGAGAAAGCTCAGAACTGCGTCCTCGATGGTGGAGGCGATCCCATCAGCGTGCTGGCCGGCCGCGTTCGTTACCACTTGGTGGAGCCTCTCCTCTCCAAACACCTCCTTACCTGACCGACCCTCGAAGGCGCCATCAGTGACCAGCACGGCTGCATCCCCAGGCGAAAGCCGCACTTCGGTCTCGGCGAAGTCCGCATCAGCAAGAATGCCGAGGAGAGATCCTCGGCACGGAAGCTCCCGGAGGCCGTCATGAGGATTGACGATCAACGGGAGGGGGTGCCCGCCGCACGCCGCCATCCCCGATACTTCTCCCCTGGCGGTCTCCAGGCAGATGTAAGCGGCAGTCAGGAACCGCGGCCACTCGACGTCGTCCGGCGCCTGCTCGGCCAAGAGCACCTCATTGAGGGTCCGCAGGACTTGGGTCGCCGGCGGGTCCTCGGCGGCTGCACCCCGGACGGTGTAGCGCGCCAGCGCGGACATCGCCGCCGCCTGGGGGCCCCGACCCTCGACGTCGCCAATGACGATTGCCCACCGGCCAGGGGCCGTGGGGAACACGTCGTAGAAGTCTCCTCCTACTTCCCCGTCCCCGGTGGCCGCGTGGTAGCGAGTGGCCACTTCGAGGCCAGGAATGGCAGGGGCTCGGGGGGGAAGGAGGCTTGCCTGCAGAGCGTTGGCCATGGTCGCAGCGCGCTCTCTGGCTGCAGTCGCTTCACGCCTCGCCTCTGCCCGCTCGATCAGACGTCCGATGTGCTCGCCAGCGGTGGACATCGCGGCCATGAGCTCCCACTCTGGCAACCGGCGCTCTCTAGTGAAGAATTCGACAACACAAGCCAGTGTGCCGTGGGCCACGATGGGGAACGCAAAGGCGCTCCGCAGCCCATGATCGAGCGCCGCCGCGGCCCTCGGAAAGTCAGGATCCACCTCCACGTCCTGGATCCAGGCGGGCTCCCCGGTCGCCCACACCCGACCGGGCAGACCCTCACCACGAGCCAACCGAAGCGACGAGCCTCCGACCTCCTCGGCCAATGGGTGTGGCCGCTCCCGACGCCAGGAGTGAAGCGGGCAGAGATCGTCACCCTTTGGCACCCACGCTATCCCGTAGTCCCACTGCAGGGTCTCACCGATTGCTTGGAGGACCACTCGTGCAGCCTCCTCGAGGCCGTGAGCGTCTTTGATCAGCCCGAGGTGACCGGTAATGTCCCTCGCCAGCTCGATGTAGCGGGTAAGGGTGCGTTGGTGTTCGAGAGCTACTCGATCAGTGAGATCCCGAAGTGAGCCGACGAACATCTCCCGATCGCTATCTGGCCGATGAGCGCTCAAGCTCAGCTCGATCTCGACCTCCCTACCGGTCCGACTGCTCGCTACCACCCGGATCGGCCGCCCATCAATAACACGAGGTTCGTGCGTCAAGAGGTAGCGAGCCATACCGGCCAGGTGGGCTTCTCGATCTCGCTCTGGGATGATGACCGTGAGGGGCTTGCCAACAAGTTCCCCGCGACCCCACCCGAGCAATCTCTCGGTGGCGAGGTTCGCGTAAAGGATGCGGCTACCCTCATCGGCCACGACAACGGCATGGGGTAGTCCCTCGAGAACTTCCTGGATTCGCAGTGCCGACAACTCGCTCGGGCCTTGGTTGGGAGCGGGATCCTCTGCGAGCTGAGCGTCATCCGACATCGAGACACCTCATCGGCCCACCTGATCTACCTGTCTGATTCGCCTCGATTGCCACTTGACGCCCTACATTCCCGTATTGGGTTCCTGCCGACAAAGGCCACGTTAGGGCCTCGCCGGCGGCGTGTCCGTCCAGCGAGGCAAGCCGCGCCGATGTGGTCTGAGAATTGGGATGAGTGAATGGCGCGGTGCCTTTACGGATGATTCTCAGCCCAAGTAGCCGAATGCCTGCCTGCCTTAAGGCACGTCGGCCAGCGCCGCTTCCACCGTGGGGTAGACGGGCAGCTCATCAGTGAGTTGCAGAATCTCGAGGATCCGCACAATCGGTGGGTTCACGCTGGCCAGCCGTAGCCAGCCTCCGCGCTCTTGTAGGCGGACGAGCCCGAACACCAGTACGCCAATACCGGTTGAGTCCATCAGCGGGACGTCGCCGAGGTCGACTACCACCCGACTGGTGCCCGCCGAGATCGACTCCACCATGCCCTCGCGTAACTGCCAGGCAGAGTTGAAGTCGATCTCGCCCGCCAAGTGCAGCACCGTGCACCCATCATGAGTTCGGGCTCTTATGCTTGTTCCATTCGGCCCGAGCCGCCGGCCCGATCCGTCGTCCATAGTCATCCTCGACTCAGTCCCTGTCGTCTGCCACTGATGCTCGGCCCCCCAGACTTGCCCGGGTTCGAGGCACGACCGTGATCTCGGCGCCACGACCAGCCCAGCGTCTATTTCCGGTAGGCGGTCGCCTCCGGGCCGTCACCCTCAAAGGCAACATCGACCTGCTGCTCGGAGATGCGCTCCTCCTTCTTCACCAGCGCGACCATGGCCTCCTTGTCCGCCTCGGTGAGCGGAGGCTGGACCAGACCGCGGGGCCAGAGCCGGCGGTACTTCACGACGTTCACCTCGGCGGCGTAGAGGGTGATCTGGGCCGTAAGGTAGATGACGGAAAGGCGACGAACGGCGTCTTCTGCTGGGCGATGTCGGCCCCTCGTAACGTCTTCCGGATGGGGTTTGTCACTATCCGCCGCCTCCTTTTGCGGCAACTATCCCTAACGGGAGCTG
>DASXCO010000163.1 GCA_036491125.1 Acidimicrobiales bacterium
CGTCCAACCCATCCGGTAGGTGTGGAACCGCAGATGCAGCTCGATCAGCCGTGTGACGACGTCGACGTCGTCGTTTGAATATCGGAGCGCCCGCATCCGGTCACGGGCCATGCGCGCCCCCACGACCTCGTGGTGGTGGAATGAGACCCCGTCGGGACCGAAACGGCGAGTCGCCGGCTTGCCGACATCGTGGAGCAAGGCGGCCAGCCGTAGCAGGCGTTCGGGGTGGGCCCGTTCGACCACGGCGATGGTGTGGGCCAACACATCCTTGTGGCGGTGCACCGGGTCCTGCTCGAGCGCCAAGGCGGGCAGCTCCGGCAAGAACGCACCAGCCAGACCGGTGTCACAGAGGAACCACAGCCCGTCCGCCGGACGTTCGACGGTCACCAGCTTGTCCAGCTCGTCGCGGATGCGCTCGGACGAGACGATCCCGAGTCGGTCGTGGAGCTGGCGCACGGCGTCGACGAGCTCCGGCTCGGGCGCCAGGCCATGGCCGGCGATGAACCGCGCCGCTCGCATCATCCTGAGCGGGTCGTCGCTGAACGACACATCGGGGCGCAGGGGCGTACGGAGCCGGTGCTGGGCAAGATCCTGGAGCCCCCCGAAGGGATCGATCAGCTCGACCGCGGGGAGTCGCAGCGCCATGGCGTTCACGGTGAAATCGCGGCGGGACAGGTCGGTCTCGACGTCAGCCGCGAAGCGGACCGTCGGCTTGCGCGAGTCAGGCCGGTAGACCTCGGCCCGGTGCGTGGTGACCTCGTTGCGACGTCCCTTGTGGCGAAAGCCCACGGTGCCGAAGCTCTTGCCCTGCAACCACACGGCGTCGGCCCATCCCCGCACGAGGCTCTCGACCTCGTCGGGAGACGCGTCCGTAGTGAAGTCGAGGTCGACGTCGCCGAGGTCGATGCGCGGATCGGCGATGGCGTCACGCACGGTGCCACCGACCAGATAGAGCGTCCGGCCGGCGGCGACGAACCGCTCCGCCAGCTCGGACGCCTCCTCGATGAGCGGCGCCAGCCGCTCGGGGATCACGGGCTGTTCCTCAGCCGTTGCGGCCGGCTCCCCGGGTGGGCTCGGGGGGGACAGCCCCGCGCTCCCAGATGAGCCTCGACGCTTCGACCACGGCGCCACCAGGGCCCCCTGAAGTGGGCGCCTCGGGCCGGTACGACTCCCCCGCCAGGGCGGCGATCGAGGCAGCGGCCGACTCGGCCAGCGCCGTCAGGTCGTAGCCCCCCTCGAGGAACGCCAGCCGGTGGCCGGGGCCGACCGACCCGACGACCGCGGTCGTCAGATCAGCGAAATCGCCCGCTGACAGGCCCAGGTCGGTCAGCGGATCGGCGCGGTGGCCGTCGAAGCCGGCAGAGACGATCACCCAGCTGGGCTCGAAGGACTCCACGGCGCCCGCCAAGACATCGTCCAATGCCGCTCGGTAGGTGTCACCAGTCGCACCCGGTGGGAAGGGAAAATTGATGGTCGTGCCAACTCCGGCCCCCTCCCCCGTCTCGTCGAGCCGGCCGGTGCCCGGATAGAGAGGAAACTGATGCATCGAGACGTAGAGCACTCTCGGGTCCGAGTAGAAGGCGTCCTGCGTGCCGTTGCCATGGTGGGCGTCCCAGTCGACGATGAGAACTCGCTCCCCCCGGTCGGCGAGGACGGCGGCGGCCACGGCCACGTTGTTGAGCAGACAGAAGCCCATCGCCCGAGCCGGTGTGGCGTGGTGCCCCGGTGGGCGCACAGCCAGAAAGGCGGCGTCGGCCTCACCCCGGTCGAGGCGCTCGATGGCATCGACGCCGGCGCCCGCCGCTACCGTGGCCGCTCGCCACGAGCTTTCGCCTGCCGTGGTGTCGGCGTCGAGCGCGCCGCCACCGGCCCGGCAGAACCGTTCCAGGGCATCGAGGTGCTCGGGCGAGTGGACGCCCTCGAGCTCGGTCCGAGTGGCGGGCCGGGGCGCGAACGGCACGAGGAGGTCCTCCAGGCCGGCGTGCTCGATGCCCTGGGAAACCGCACGCAGCCGAGCAGGTCGCTCGGGATGACCGAACCCGGTGTCGTGATCGAGATAGGCGGAGTGGGTGCCGAAGAGGACGGTCACCACATCGAGGTTATCGGGCGGCAGCGTCGGCGCTCCCCGCAGCTGCCACCGCCCCCAGCTCCCTCTGTAGGCTCCGGGACAAGGTGAGTAGTCCCAACGTCCAGGTCATCCGCTGGGGTGCCGAGCAGGCTCGGATCGGTCCGTGGCAGGGCGACCAGCGGGTCGCCCATCTGAGCCCCGTCGCCGGTACACCGCCCCCCTCGGTGGCCTTCGTGCGCCAGTGCCTCGATCAGCTCGCCGGTCGCGGGTTCTCCCGTGTCGTCACCGGGGCTCTGGCCGTGCCGGAGCAGGCGGCGTTCATCGGCGCCGGGTTCCGGGTGGAGGAAAGCCTCCACGTCCTCAGTGCCGACCTGATCACCGTGATAGACGGGTCGTGGCGCCAGGCCCAGCTGGAGGTGGTCGTCCGCCGGGCTCACAGTGCCGATCGGCCGGGCGTGCTGGCGCTGGACCACCTCGCCTTCGATCCGTTCTGGCAGATCGACGAGGCCGGGCTGATGGACGCGCTGCACGCCACCCCCCGTGCCCGATTCCGGGTGGCCGTGGGCGCGCGACCGGATCCGACCGGGTCGACAGGGATCGCCGGCTATGCGATCACCGGCCGCGCTGGAGGGCACGGCTTCCTGCAGCGCCTCGCCGTGCACCCGACATGGCAGCGTCGTGGAGTGGGGCGGGCGCTGGTGCTAGATGGCCTCGCTTGGTTGGAACGGAGGGGTGTCGAGCGCGCCGTGGTCAATACCCAGCTCGAGAACCGTAAGGCCCTCGCCCTCTACGAGAGTCTCGGCTTCCGACGCGAGGCGCGCGGTCTCTCGGTCCTGAGCGCCGGCGTTCGGCCATGACCCGCCGGGTGGCGAGGCTGACGGCGGTCATCTTGGCTCTCGCGGGAGCCGGCATCTGGGGCGCGGCCGTGACAGGGATCGGTTCGACCGGCGCCGCGGCCGCCAGCGCGGCCAGCTCACCGAGCCGGATCACCCTTGCCCAGCAGACACCCTGGGTCGGTCCTGGCCAGAGTTTCCAGCTCCGCTTGGCCATCTCGTCTGCCGTCCCCCGGGCCAACCTCGCCGTGGCTGTCACCGTGTTCGACCGGCTCACCAGCCGCTCGGCCTTGAGCCAGACGGTGCAGGGGCGCGACGTAGGGGTGCTGCGCGGATTTCCGCCGGTGCCCGTGAGCACCCTGCCGTCCGGCCCGGCGGGCGACGTGATCGTCACCATCCCCGTCGTCTCGTCGCCGCAGTCGCCGGCCGCGCCCGGGTCGCCCGCCAAACCGAGCCTCGATCTCGGCTCCTGTCCCAGCGGGTGCGACGGCGTCTACCCCGTCCAGGTCGAGCTCCAGGACCAGACGGCCAACCGGCCGCTCGACCGCTTCACGACCCACCTCATCTTCGCCCCGGCATCGCCCACCAGCAGCAAGCTGGGATTCACGTGGATCCTGCCGGCCCACGCGCCGCCCGCGCTGGGTCCCGACGGCCGCCGGAGCCTGCCGCCCGATCAGTCCCGCCAGCTCTCGGAGCTGGCTGGATCGCTCGCTCACCACGAGACCGTTCCGGTGACCTTGGCGCCCACGCCCGAGACCGTGCAGGCGCTGGCCGACAGCCCCCGCGCCGCTGATCACCAGACCCTCGCCACGCTGAGCGGAATGGCGGCCGACCCGGTCCAGCAAGTGCTCACCGGGCCCTACGTGCCCGTCAGCCTGCCCGGTCTGGCCGCCGTCGGTCTGGCCGACCAAGCCGTCGCCCAGCTGGCCCGGGGTACACAGGTGCTGGGCACCACCCTTCACGCCCAGACCAACCCGCACACCCTCGCGGCGGTCGGTCCGATCGACCAGGACGACGTGGGACCCCTCCGATCCGAGGGAGTCGACCACCTCGTGGTACCCGATACGAGCCTTGTCTCGTCGGGAAGCAAGCTCACCCTGACCCAGCCCTTCCAGCTGGCGGGGGGCGAGCCGGGCCAGCCCCTGGTCACTGCGGCCGACTCCGGGCTGGCCTCGCACTTCACCGCAGGCGGCGATCAGGTCCTGGCTGCCCACCAGCTGCTCGCGGACCTGGCCGAGATCTACTTCGAGCAGCCGGGGTCGAGCCAACCGCGCGCCGTGGCCGTCGAGACGCCGCTCGACTGGCCGTCAAACTCGGCCTTTCTCACGGCCGCTCTCGACGGCCTGGCCCAGAGCCCGATCGTGCAGCCACTCACCCTGGCGTCACTCGACGCCAACGTTCCCACCGCGGGGTCGGGGGGGGCGCCCGCGGTCCGTCAGCTCGGTACCCAGAGCGACGAGGCACGAGTGCCTGTCGCGGCCCTGCGATCGGCCCAGCGTCGTCTCGGCTCCTTCTCCGCCGTCGTGGGCAACGATCCACGCCTGCTCGGCGAGATGGGAGACATGCTCCTGGTGGGCCAGTCGAGCGACCTGCGCACATCGGAGCAAACCCGCTACATGTCCGGGGTGCAGGACCAGATCGACACCCAGCTGGGCAAGCTGACGCTGGCGCAGGACCGCACCATCACCCTCACGTCCCGCACGGGACGCATCCCCATCACCGTCATCTCCCAGGCCGGCTATACCGTCCACGCCGTCCTCACCGTCGCCAGCGACAAGCTCAGCTTCCCTAACGGCTCGACCCAGGCCCTCGCCCTCGACCGGCGGGACAATCCCGAGTACTTCGACGTCAGCGCCCGCGCCTCGGGCGACTTCCCTCTCTCAGTGTCGCTGATCTCGCCGAACGGCGACCTCGTGCTGCTCAACAGCCGATTCACCGTGCGGTCGACGGCCACCTCGGCGGTCGCCATCGCCTTGT
Source organism: Acidimicrobiales bacterium (assembly GCA_036491125.1). Lineage (NCBI taxonomy): Bacteria > Bacillati > Actinomycetota > Acidimicrobiia > Acidimicrobiales > Acidimicrobiales bacterium. The sequence continues at coordinate 4,879 of DASXCO010000163.1, forward strand.
CCGTCGGAGCGGGTGCCTTCCTGCTGGGATGGTGGGGGCGCTCGCTCATCATGCGCCGACGCGAGCAGAGCCGACGGCCGGTGCGGCCCGGACCTTGAGCGACGACACGCTCCCTTGGCCCGTAACACCGGGCACCCCAGCGCCTCCCAGCGGTCCAACGGCGTCCCCGCCACGACGGGCGTGGCCCGCGGCGCTGGGCCGCACCACCGGAGCCATGGCCGTCGGGACGCTCCTGTCACGGCTCACCGGCTTCGCCCGGCTGTTCGTGCTGGCGTACGCGCTCGGCATCAATTCGCTCGCCGACGCCTACAACCTGGCCAACAACACACCGAACATCATCTTCGACCTGGTGATCGGGGGCGTGCTCTCGGCCACCTTCATCCCGGTATTCGTCGACCGATTGTCCACTCGCTCCGAGGACGAGGCGTGGGACGCCATCTCGTCCGTCGTGACCCTCTCGGCCGTGCTGCTCGTCGCCGTGACGATCGTCTTCGAGCTCCTGGCACCGGCGATCATCAACCTCTACACGCTGGGCAACAACTCCGCTACCGCCGGCGACCAGCGAGCAGTGGCCACGATCCTGCTGCGTCTGTTCGCCCCCCAGGTCTTCTTCTACGGGGTAGTGGCACTGATCACGGCCCTGCTCAACTCGCGTCGGCGCTTCGTGGTGCCCATGTTCGTGCCCGTGCTCAACAACCTGGTGGTCATCGGGGTCCTCCTGGAGGTCGCCCACCTCATCCACCACCCGACCCTTCAGGGCATTCGGCACGACCAGGGAATCCTGCTCCTCCTCGGGATCGGGACCACCATGGGCGTCGTGGTCCAGGCCCTCGCCCTGCTCCCCAGCCTGTGGCGGGCCCGCACCCGCCTGCGGTGGCGATGGGACCGGCACAACGACGCGGTCCGGACGATTCTGCGTCTGTCGGGCTGGACCTTCGGCTTCGTGCTCGCCAACCAGGTCGCCAACTTCATCGTCCTGGCGCTGGCCGACACCATCGTCGGTGGGGTGTCGGCCTACAACTACGCGGCCATGTTCTTCCAGCTTCCCTACGGCATCGTGGCCGTGTCGATCATGACCGCCATCCAACCCGACCTCGCTGAACGATGGTCGGTCGCGGATCTCGCCGGCTTTCGCCACCGTCTCAGCGCCGGACTGCGGGCAATCCTCGTCGTCCTGCTGCCGGCCGCTGTCGGCTACCTGGTGCTGGCTCGGCCCATTGTCGCCCTCGTGCTCGGCCATGGCGCCGTCACCGTGGAGGGCACCGACACCACCGCCGCCACGATGGCTCTGTTCGCGGTGGGGATCCCGGGCTTCTCGGCGTACCTGTTCCTGATGAGGGCGTACCAGGCCATGCAGGACACGCGCACCGCTTTCTTCATGTACCTCATCGAGAACGGGATCAACATCGTCCTTGCCTTCGCTCTGTACCGCCCGCTCGGGACGAAGGGGCTGGCCCTCTCCTTCTCGGTCGCCTACACCATCGCCACGGGTGTGGCTCTCTGGGACCTACGGCGCAAGGGCATCGGTGTCGATATCCGCATGATCGCCCGTCCTGTCCTCCGGGTGGCGGTCATCAGCCTGGTGATGGCGTTGGTCGTCGCCCTGGTGTCAGCCTCCCTCGGCTACACCAGCGGGGTCGGCCTGCTGCTGAGAGTCCTCGCCTCCGTCGCCGCCGGCGTCGCCGTGTTCGTGCTGGGCGCCGGGCTGGCTGCCCAGCTGCGGCTCCGAAGGAATCGGGCGTGAGTGAGTGTGGCTCATGTCACCATCAGCGCGCCTCCCAGGTCGTACAGGGGGGCGTACAGCCTCCGATATCCGGAGCGAGGGAGCCATGGGCGGCATCAAGATCGTGACCGACAGCGCCAGCGATCTGGCGCCGGACCTAGCGCAGCAGCACGACATCACGGTCGTGCCGCTCACCATCCGCTTCGGCGACACCGAGTTCCTCGACCGGCGGGACCTCACTCCGGACGAGTTCTGGTCCCGGTGCGCGAGCTCGCCCGTACTGCCGGAGACGGCGGCCCCCTCTCCTGGGGCGTTCCAGCAGGCGTTCCAGGAGGCGGCCGACACCGGCTACGACGGCATCGTCTGCATCTGCCTGTCGGCGGCCGTGTCGGCGACCTTCCAGTCCGCGAGCGCCGCGGCCGAGACCTTGGGGGGCAGGTTCCCGGTCCGGGTGATCGATTCACGCTCGATCACCATGGGTGAGGGGCTTCAGGCGCTGGCGGCTGCTCGGATGAGTGCCGACGGCAAAGGCCTGGAGGACGTGGCCCTGCTCACGCAGGATCTCGTCGCCCGCACCCGATTGTTCGGAGCGATTGACACCCTCGACTACCTCAAGAAGGGCGGCCGTATCAGCGGTGGGCGAGCCCTTCTCGGCTCGCTGCTGTCGTTCAAGCCGATCATCGAGATACGCGACGGCGTGGTCGAGGCGGAGTCGCGGCAGCGCACCCGCACCCGATCACTCCAGTACGTGGTGGACAAGGTCCGCCAGCAAGAACACGTCGAGCAGCTCGCCGTCCTCGACGCGGCGGCGCCGGACATCGAGACCTTCCAGGACATGATCGCCGAGGTCTTCCCCCGCGAGGACACCATCCTGGCCGACGTCGGTCCCATCATCGGGGCCCACTCGGGTCCGGGCACCGTCGGCGTCACTTTCCTCGTGCCCTGAGTCGCCCAGTGCGTCACGCCAGCGCCTCCACCTCCCGGACCGAGGGGTAGTCTCTGTACTCATGACCTCCGTGGGCGGGGCCTCATCGGGCGTGGGCGGGGCCTCATCGGGCGACTGGCCCGCCCAGGCCACCCAGACCGTCGAGACCGTGGTCGTCGCTGTACGCGACAAGTCGGTCAAACCGTTGACCCTGGTGGCCAGGGCGATCGTCTATGGCCTGGTAGCCGGGGCCGTGGCCCTGATGGTGCTCTTGTTGTCGTCCGTCGGCGTGCTGCGCCTGCTCGACATCTACGTCTTCCCAGGCCGGGTCTGGGCCAGCTACACCATGTTGGGCGGAATCTTCACCCTCGCCGGACTGTTCTTGTGGACGCTCAGAAGACCGAAGTCCAAGGGGTGACAGCTTGAGCAGCATTTACGACGTGATCATCGTCGGTTCGGGGCCTGCCGGGCTCACGGCTGCCATCTATGCCGGCCGCGCCAATTTGGCCCCCCTGGTCATCGAGGGTGAGCCGTCCTCCACCGGCGACCAGCCGGGCGGACAGCTCATGCTCACGAGCGACGTCGAGAACTACCCCGGCTTCGTAGACCCGATCATGGGACCCGATCTGATGGGGACATTCCGGGCCCAGGCGGCCCGTTTCGGGGCCGAGCTCCTCACGAGCAAGGTGTCCCGGCTGGACCTATCCGACCGCCCGTTCTCGCTATGGACCGATGGGAGCACTTCAGAGCCGACGTTCCAGGCCCGCTCGTTGATCATCGCCACGGGCGCCCGGGCGCTCTTGCTGGGATTGCCCGCCGAGCAGCGGCTGCTGGGCCGGGGCGTGTCAACCTGTGCCACCTGTGACGGCTTCTTCTTCAAGGAGCGACACCTCGGAGTGGTCGGTGGCGGTGACTCCGCCATCGAGGAGGCTCTGTTCCTCACCAAGTTCGCCAAGACCGTCACAGTGATCCACCGGCGCAAAGAGCTGCGGGCGTCCAAGATCATGCAGGACCGCGCCTTCAGGAATCCCAAGGTCGACTTCCGTTGGGACTCGGAGGTGACTGAGATTCTCGGTGAAGGCGCTGTCAGCGGTGTCCGGCTCCGCGATGTGGCCACCGGCGAGCAGTCCACCCTGGACCTGGGCGGGCTCTTCGTTGCCATCGGCCACGCCCCGAACACCGGCCTGTTCAAAGGTCAGCTGGCCATGGACCAGAACGGCTACATCTCCACCCACGACGGGTCCAAGACCAGCGTGGAGGGAGTCTTTGCCTCCGGGGACGTGCAGGACTCCGTCTACCGTCAGGCCGTCACCGCGGCCGGGTCTGGCTGCATGGCCGCCATCGACGCGGAGCGCTGGCTGGAGGCGACGGAGCACGCGGCTGCGCAGGCGCGATCATCTGCATGATGCAGCCCGAGCGTCTCACCCGATGGAATGGTGAGCGCACGAGCGCTGTTCGCACTGGCAGGTAGCATGGCTCGAACCGATTCGAGGAGGTCCACTGACAGTGCCCCCCAGCATCGTCACCCTCAGTGACAGCAACTTCGACGAGGAGGTCAAGTCATCGGAGGAGCCCGTGCTCGTCGATTTCTGGGCCGAGTGGTGCGGACCGTGCAAGATGGTCGCCCCGATCCTCCAGGAGATCGCGACCGAGCAGGAGGGGCATCTGCGGATCGGGAAGCTCAACATCGACGAGAACCTCGAGACGGCCCGTCGCTTCGAGGTGATGAGCATCCCGACGCTCATCCTGTTCAGGGACGGTGAGCCCCAGCTCCGCATCATCGGCGCCAAGGGCAAGGGTCAGCTCCTGCAGGAGCTGCAGAGCGTTCTCTAAGAGAGCTCGCGCTGCAGCGGGGCGCCAGCGGGGAGAACGTCAAGGACCTCCAACGTCGGTTGGCGGTCATCGACCTGTCGATCGTCGACGACGCTCCGGGTCGGTTCGGCGCCCAGACCGAAGTTGCCGTCAAGGAATTCCAGCAGCGCCGAGGCCTACGGATCGACGGGGTCTGCGGGCCCCAAACCTGGTCCGCGCTCGTCGAAGCCGGCTATCGGCTGGGCGACCGCCTCCTGTACCGCCGCACCCCTATGGTGCGTGGCGACGACGTCGCCGAGCTCCAACAGCGGCTCGGCGCACTGGGCTTCGACACCCGTCGCGTCGATGGCATCTTCGGGGATGACACCTCCCTCGCCCTCTCGGACTTCCAGCGAAACGTCGGCCTGACCGCGGACGGCATCCTGGGACGCTCCACGGTGGACGAGCTGTACCGAATCCAAGCGCGCAGCCAGGGGCCCGAGCTGGTCAGCGACGTCCGCGAGCGGGAGACGCTTCGCCAAGGACCCCGCACGCTCCAGGGACGTCGGATCGCGCTCGGCGAGCAGGGCGGGCTCGGCGCGGCTGTCGCCACCATCGCACGGGCCCTCACCGCCGCCGGCGCCGACGTCGTGGACCTCCACCACCCCGACGGATCCCGACAGGCGGCGGACGCCAATGCGGTCGCTGCCGAGGTGTACCTGGGCCTGCTGCTCGATCCCTGGGCCGGCGGCTGCTCGAGCTCCTTCTACGCCGGATACCGCTACGAGTCTCCCGGTGGTCGACGCCTGGCCGAGCTGGTCCAGGCCACCGTTCCAGCGCAGCTGTGCGTCCCCGATCGAGGGGCACGCGGCATGTCCCTCCCCGTCCTCCGCGAGACGAGGATGCCCGCCGTCCTGTGTGAGCTCGGACCGTCGCTGATGCTGGTCGAGCGTTCCCATGACGTCGCCGGCGCCGTCCGTGAGGCCCTGGACACTTGGGTCGGCGCCACCTGGGACTGAACCTGAGGCGCTGCTCGAGCAAATCCACAACCTCTTCCACAGATTGTGGATAACGCTCTAGGTGTCCTAGAGGATAAGCCTCAAGGGCTAGTCGAGGTCGAGGGTTCGCCGACCATGACCCGATAGATCCGCTCCAGATCCTCGAGAGTGGCGAACTCGACGGTCATTTTGCCCTTTTTCGACCCCATTTCGATGCTGACTCGCGTGTCGAGGTGGCCCGAGAGCAGCTCCTCGAGCTCGAGCAACCCCGGTGGCCGGAGTCGCGGTGGGGCATGAGCGGCCGGAGTCGCGGTCGCCGTGGGCGCCGCGGCCTCGTCGGCGGCGCTCGTGTCGGCGGCCGGCTGGACAGCCCGCTGCCGTATGGCGTCCTCCACGGCGCGGACCGAGAGACCCTCAGCCACGGCCCGCCGAGCAAGCTGCTCCTGAAAGCCGCGGTCCGGCGTACCGAGCAGCGCCCGGGCGTGTCCCGCGGACAGCTGCGCGTCGATGACCAGTCGTTGGAGCCCGGGGGGGAGCTGAAATAGCCGCAGCGTGTTCGAGACACTCGCTCTCGTCCTCCCCACCCGGGAAGCGACCTCCTCATGGGTGAGCCCGAAGTCCTCGATGAGCTGCTGGTAGGCCGCGGCTTCCTCCATGGGGTTGAGGTCCTCGCGATGAAGGTTCTCGACGAGTGCCTGGGTCATGCTGGCAACGTCATCAGCCGTGCGCACCAGGGCCGGGATCGTCACAAGGCCGGCTCGCTTGGCTGCCCGCCATCGGCGTTCGCCGGCGACGAGCTCGTAGGCTTCTCCGTCACGCCGGACGAGTATCGGCTGAAGGACGCCAACCTCTCGTATCGAAGCGGTCAACGACGCGAGCGTCTCTTCGTCGAAATTCTCCCGTGGTTGGTGCGGATTAGGGTGAATAGAGCTGATGGGTATATCAAGAAGAGCGGAGCCCCGATCGGACGCCGCCTCCGACGGGATCAGTGCCCCGAGCCCTTTACCCAATGCGCTGCGACGCGCCACCACTGACCTCCTTGGCCAACTCCCGATAGGCGAGGGCACCCCGGGAGGACGAGTCAAACAAGATGATCGGCAGACCGAATGACGGGGCCTCGGAGAGACGCACGGTCCTCGGGACGATGCTCCGACAGACCTTGTCGCCGAAGTGTTTGCGGATCTCCTCCGCAACTTCGTCGGACAGCTTGGTCCTGGCGTCGAACATCGTGAGGATGATCGTGCTCAGATCCAGCGTCGGATTGAGATTCACCCTCACCAACTCGACGTTCCGCAGCAGCTGCCCGAGGCCCTCCAGCGCGTAGTACTCACACTGGATGGGCACGAGCACCTCGCCGGCGGCGGCCAACCCGTTCACCGTCAGCAACCCCAACGACGGGGGACAGTCGATCATGGTGAAGTCGAAGTCCTGATCTGCGCCCTCAATGGCGCGACGTAGTCGGAGCTCCCGGCTGAACGCCGGTACGAGCTCGATCTCCGCCCCCGCCAGGTTGATCGTCGCCGGAACGAGAAAGAGGTTCCGCAGGTTCGTCGGCTCGATGCAGTCCTCCAGCGACGTCTCGTGCATGATGACGTCGTAGACGGACAGTTCCAGATTGCGTGAGTTGATGCCGAGCCCGGTTGTGGCGTTCCCCTGAGGATCGAGATCGATCACCAGTACTCGATAGCCCAGCTCGGCCAGCGCCGCACCGAGGTTTACGGCGGTGGTGGTCTTGCCGACGCCACCCTTCTGGTTGGCAATGGCGAGCACCCGCGGGAGCTGATGCGTCCGAACCTCGTCCACCTCCTCGGCGGGAACTTCGACTGCATCTTCGCCCACCTGCTGCCGACCGTCCCCAGTGGTTGACGGCGTGGTCGAGGTGTCCTCGGCATCTTCGTGGCGGGTGCCAACGGTCTGCGCTGCGGTCGATGATCCGCGGCGAACGCTCGGCTCGCCTGCACCTGCGCCCGCGGTTGAGTCCGGCGCCCCTTCGTCTGGCTTCGCTCGTGGGCGGTTGGCCGCCTTGCGTGCCGATCGCGCCTTCTTCGCCGCGGTGGGGGCGGCCCCGCCGGACTTGCGATTGGTCCCACCCGGTGAGCGGGTTGATCCGGTGGCAGGGACGGCATCCCCGTCGCTCGCGTCCTCCGGCTTCGCGCTGAGCGCCGCTGCCTTCGTCGGCGGACGGCGTGGCTCCGCCGGCTCGGAGCGTGATGAACCACCAGTCGCCGTCGGGGCGGAGGCGCCGGGCGGCGTCGGTGGCGCACTCAGCTTGACGGGAGGTGGCTCGATCTCCCCCCTGTCCATTGATGGCGGTGCGTCTGGCGCAGTCTCGTCCTCGAGTTCGTTGCTCACGTCATCCGGCCTATCTCTCCGCTCCTCCTGGAGCACAACGATGCCGTCTTGCTCCTCGGGCTCGCTTGGGCGCTCGTTCGCAGGCATCTGAGGCTGGTCGGAGGAGGCATCGTCCGTGTCGCGGGTGTTGCCGCTGCTGCGAAAACGCCGGAAGATGCCTCGCCCGCGGGGCACCCGATCGACAGGAGGTTCTTCCAAGATCCGTATCCTCGCCCGACCGCCGGAATTGGGTCAACTACACCCCGACGCTTCGCCGCACCGGGGTTCGGACACAGAGTTTCGCGAATTTGCGGCGTCGGCAAGGGAAAGTTGCCGGATTCTCTCGGTTGTTCGTCGGAAACGGGACCTCGCGATGAGCCCGGCGGGCGCCCTACAGCCCGTAGCGCTGCTTCATGGCCACATACCGGCGCCAGGCGTACTCGTCGCGGGTCGGGCTGACGTACCTATCGAGCAGCGGCAAGATCACACTATGGAGATACTTTCCCCTCGCCATCCATTGGTAATAGGAGCGCCCGCCATGCTCGTATGGACCGTAGAGCCGCCCCCCGGGAAAGTTCGTGTCGATCCACTGGAAGAGCGACTCACGGCGCGTATGCATTCGAAGCGACACCTGGGGTTGCCGACCGTCTCCACCGAAATGGCCCTCACCAATGAGCAACCCCACCAAGAACCCCGTGTCGAAGTCGCTCGCCCCCGCCGTCTCCGCCAACACACCCCCCTGCTGGCTTGTTTCACCGCAAGGTACCACGTGAAACCATGGTGGAGCGCGGAGTGTGCTGTCGTCGTCCCCGCGCGAGTAGGCCAGTGCTGGCCTGTGCCACTCAGATCGTTGGCGCTGGACGCCTCCGCCGCTCCCTCCGAAGGACTGGTGCTGTCACCAGCCCGTCGCGTGGTCGAAACGAGGTCCAGGCGACAGCCCTGCCCGCCTCATTGCCCTACGGGCGGGTTCCTACTCCCAGGGCCCCCCTGTGAGGTGCCCGAGCCACTCCCACGGGGTGTTCCTGGGCGGTTCCTCCCGCGAGCGATCATCCGCAGCGATTCAAGGCCGTGGCGGCCGGCCACGAGCTCGTGAGCATCGAGGTGACAGCAGCCGCCGGCCGCGTTCGGCCAACCCAGTCGGCAGCAGGGCGCGGTCGTGACCAGCCACCGTTCAGGCTCGGAGCGGGGGGACGCAGCTCTCTGGCGCGAGCTGCCGGCTTGCTCGAGCCAGGTGTTTCACCGCAGAGATCCACGTGGAACACCCAATCCACCCGCTAGCGGACGGCAAAGCGCCGCGATCCGACGGCGCGGACCGTTCCTATGAGATCGACCCGCTCAGGGCATTGCGCCGCAGTTGGGCAACCACGAGGGCCCTGTCGCACCTTTCGGTCGAGACGGCCGATGACCGGACGGCAAATCCGGGCTGGTGGATGATGTTTCACCGCAAGGATCCACGTGACACCGGAGCGTCACATCTGAGCGGGGCGGCGGTCGCTCCCAGACGGTGAGGTGGGCATCTCCAGTCCCTACACGTGATCGAGGCCTGTGGTCCGTAGGTTCTCTGGAGAATCCTCCAGCAGCCGCCAGGCTCGGACGGCCCCGTCGCTGATCTCGGCGATCCAAATCAACGTCAGCTGCTGCTCCTCCTCATCAGAGAGTCCGAGGTGGGACCCCGTCGTGTGCCCGAGAACTGCCACCTCGCTGTCGCGCTGGGCGATTCGATGGGGGTGGATGACGTACTCGGGGAAATTGTGCGCATAGCCGGACCAGGCCTCGATGTTCGCCTGGCGCCCGGTCAGGGGTGGTTCGTCGAACACCTCGAGCTGGTGATCCTCGCTCATCAGATCGCCCAGCCCATCGACGTCTCGGCGATTGATGCAGTCGATGAAGCTGATCGCCGTGGCGATCGGAGGCCGCTGCCGTCCTGCCATGGACCGGAGCGTACGTCGCTGTCCCAAAGGCCGTGAGCAAGCAACAAGCGTCAATGGCCGATCTGCCGGCCCTTACCCGGGCGCCGCGGGCTGAGCCCAATCTCCCGAGCAGACCCTTATGACCCCAAGAGGTGGTCAGTCGACGGACCGGGCCCGATTGCGAAGAACGGGACGGTGCGGCGAGCTGGCTCGCCTGGTGGAACGAGACGTCGTGCTCGGCTCGCTGGAGCCGCCTGTTTCACCGCAGGGATCCACGTGGAACAAGGCGGTCAGGTCAGGCCAACCCCGGAGAGCGTCAGAACAGCGGGCGTTTCGCCGGTATCCCCGGCCGGCGGGGATAGATGTCCGGGCACGGATGGGCCTGCACCAGGACCTGGTACGAGAAGTCCTCACGATGGACGTAGAGAGGCTCTAGTCCGAGCTCGGCCAGCTCCGACGCGGGCCATCGGGACTGAGCCTCGGGCCCATCCGCCGGTGGCTCGGAGACCGCCATCCGCCCGCCGATCCGCAGGAACGGCGCTCCGCACTCGGCCGTCACCGCCGGCCGGCCGAACCCTCGCGCCACGACGAGATCGAAATTTCCCCGCTCGAAGGGATCACGTGCCCTTGTCTCAGCTCGGGCTCGCACGACGGAGACCCGCGAGCTCAGATCGAGCGCATCGATCGCCTCACTGAGGAAGGTCGTACGACGAAGGTTGGCGTCGAGGAGCTCCACGTGGACGCCAGGTCGGGCGCTGGCCAGCACGAGACCTGGGAGTCCGCCGCCGCTGCCCAGATCGAGGACCCGAGCGCCGTTCAGGACGAAGCCATTCTCGTCACCGACCGACGACAGCGCCCGCAAGAAGCCCAGTGCATGCTCGATATGCGAGCCCAGATCTCCTGAGCCGATGAGGTGCTGCCGCTGTGCCTCGGACAGCACAGCGGCGAGACGAGGATCCAGCTCCGTCATCGCGCCCCAGGTCGCTGAACCTGAAGCCCGACCGCCATAATCACCCCACCGCCAGCGGCCCGAACGGGAACCGGAACCGGCACTGCTGGCCGGTCAATGCAACGTCAGTCGCCGTCGGGTGCGACGACGACCCGCCGCTGGGGCTCGAGGCCCTCTGAGCGGGTAGCGACGCCGTCGATCGCATTGACGGCGTCGTGGATCACCTTCCGGTCCGGCGGCGTCATGGGCTCGAGCTGCTGCTCGTTTCCTGACTCCCGCACCTCATCGGCGACCTGGCGAGCGAAGCGCTCCAACGCGGCCCGTCGCTTCTGGCGGTAACCAGCCACGTCGACCAGCACACGGGCTGTCTGTCCGCCCGTATGGCGCTGCACAACGGTCCGGGTCAACTCCTGGAGCGACGCCAGCGTGGCCCCCTTGTGTCCGATCAGGAGCCCCAGGTCTTGACCTTGCACCGAGACCTCGACCGTCTCCTCGTCCAACTCGACGACCTCGACCGTGCCACTGGCACCGAACCGGTCGAGCAGATCCGACACGAACAAACGGGCCATCTCGCCCTGCTCGGCCACTGACGCCTCGTCTTCCATCGCTTTCGCTCCATTCCGTGCCGGCCGTCGCCCTTGAGGCGGTGGGCTGACCGCCGCCGCAGGTTCAGCCGAATCCTTGGGCTTGCTGGTGGTGCGAGGCCGTGACTTCCGCCGACGCTCCCGCCGGTCGTCCTTGGGCCGTGGCCTGGTCGGCCTCACTCGGGCACGGACCCTCGCTTCGGTCCTGATGCGCCCAAACAGCCCGCTCTTGGGTTCAGCGAGCAACTCGAACTCAGCGTCGTCCTCGCCGACCCCGAGGCGATCGAGGGCTGCCTCCTTGGCCTCGTCGACGCTGCGACCTGTCGTTTCCACCCATTCCATCTTGCTAACGGGGCTGTGGGGAGAGCGCCGCGATCACCGGCTCTTCCTGGTCCGCTTGGACTGGGAGCGATGCGGCTTCTGCCGCGGTGCTTTCGACCAGTCGGCCTTCGCTCCATCCGGTGCCTTCGCTCCATCCGGTGCCTTCGCCCCATCCGGCGCCTTCGCCCCATCCGGTGCCTTCGCCCCGCCCCGCGACCTTCCTCCGCCAGGCGCCCTTCCCCCGCCCGGGGACCTCGCGCCACCGGCGGCTCCATCGGCGTCCTTCGACGCACCGTCGGCCGCGTTCGACGTCCTGTCGGCGGACTCCGACCCGTTCGTGGCCTTGGCCTCGATCGCCTTTGGCTGGGTGGACCGTGACCGCTGCTGTCGGCCAGCCCGCTGACGGTCGGCCTGGCCGTTGCCGTCGGCCTTGGCCGACGTGTCGCGCCGTGGTGCCTGACCACCGGGCTTTCTCGAAGAAGGGCCTGGTTTGACCTCTTTGACGTCGATCGGCTTCTTATCACCAGCCCGGTCGACGGGCTTCTCCTTTGGCGCGTGCGACCGCACCTGCGGGTCGTACCGGAACATCAGCTCCTGCTGACCGATCCGGGCGAGGCTGGAGACTATGAAATAGATGTTCACGGCGCCCGGGATCCCAATATAAATGACGCTGAAGAACAGCGGCATAAATTTCTGTATCTTCTGCATCTGGGGGTTCGCCGCCGCCGCAGCAGGGTTCCGTGCGCTGAGCTGCCGCAGCTGTAGGTACTGCAGGCCAATGGCAATGACGATAATTAGGTAGAACGGAAGTGCCGTAAAAAATGTGCCGTGAACCGACGTCGCCGACTTCGACAGATCGACGCCGAAGGAGACCATCTGACCGTGCGCGGCCACCAGATCGTGATAAAGCTGAGTGGAATGACTGATGTACTTGGGCTCGGCAATGCCATTGGTTACGGTTGTCAGTCCCCGGATCACTGAATAGAGGATGAAGAAGACAGGGAGTTGCAAGATCAGCGGCAGGCATCCGCCCAGGGGATTGATCTTGTTCTCCTTGTAGAACTTCATCATTTCTTCGTTGAGCTTCTGCCGGTCGCCCTTGTACTTCGTCTGCATCTTCTTCATCTCGGGCTGCAGCTTCTGCATAGCGAGCATCGACCGGGTGCTCTTGAGCGTGAGGGGGCTCAGCACGACCATCACGATCAGCGTGAGCAGCGCGATGGCGATCGCGTAGTTGGGGATCAGCGCGTAGCAGTAGGACAGGAGCGAGGCGATGGCCTGGTACAGAGGGTTCAGTACTTGGCCTAGGTCCATGAAAGCTCCCTAGCTGGGGACGGGGTCGACGCCATGGCCTCCCCAGGGGTGGCAGCGGGCGATCCGGCGCAAGCCGAGCCAGACACCGCGGGCGGCGCCGTGTCGTTCGATGGCTTCCGCCGTGTAGGCGGAGCAGGTCGGCCAGTATCGACAGTGGGATGGGCGGCCGAGCCGAGCAGTCTGGTACCCGCGAACGGCAGCAATGAGGGCGCGTTGCGAGGCGTTCACGACCTGCCGCCCTTTGCGACAGCCTGTAAGCCCTCCGACACGATCGTCCTCAACTCTCCGTACGACAGCCCTGCAGCAGCCGGGGCCGCCGCAATCAGGTAGGCACCGGGCTGTAAATCCGAGCCGAGCTCGGAGGCGACAGCCCGCAACCGCCGACGCAGGCGATTGCGGTGGACAGCTCCTCCGACTCTGCGGCCAATGGCGTAGGCAACCCGGGGAGTGCTCCCCGGCTCGTCCTCCACAAAGGATATCGTGATCGGACCTCTACGCACCCGCCGCGATGACCCCCGCAGGGCCTGGAACGTCCCCCGGTCGCTGATCCGCCACGGCCCGCCGGGTGCCACCGTGCCGTCTACGGGGTCACGCGGACAGGCGGTGTCGGCCTTTCCTCCGCCGGGCCTGGACGATCGCTCGCCCGGCGCGTGTCGACATACGGTGACGAAACCCATGATTCTTGGCCCGCTTGCGGTTGTTCGGCTGGAACGTGCGCTTCACCCTGGCCTCCTCTCGCGCTCAGCCTAGACGGCTTGAGCAGGTCGGACGAGCCGGGGTTCCGGCCAACATTCGTGCGCCAGCTGGGGATCCCCTCCCGCCGGTGGCCGGGCCCCACCCGGAGCCCGACCGCTGTGGACATCTGCGCCGCCGCCGGACGACTGGTTCCCGAAGATCGCTACAGACGCGGCGACCTGCTGATGCTACGGTGCCAGTTCCGGCGGGACCCCAAAGGCGATGTCGGGCTTGGCTCTCCTTCCCCAGGGCCCAGCACATTCATTGGCGGTCAGGCTCCACCGGGGAGCGAGTAATCCACACACGACTTATCCACAATTGTGGATCTCCCTGTGGAGATCGGGTGACAGGGAGGCGGACATCCTGGTGACGGAAGCCCAACACCTGTGGACGCAGTGCTCCGCCATGCTTCGCGCCCAGGTGTCCGACGCCACCTGGCGGACCTGGTTCGAGGCCGTCCATCCGGTGGGCGTCGAGGACGGCACGCTCGTCCTCGCCGTCCCCAGCGCCCTGGCCAAGGAGCGGATCGAGGGGCGCTACCTCGGCCTGGTGCGAGACATCATGTCCGACGCCACTGGAAACGAGCTCCCCGTCCGCTTCGACGTCCGCACCGAGCACCGGTCACGCGACGACCTCTCTCACCTGGGCATACCCACGACCCCGGGCTGGCAGGACCCCGCCGTGCGAGACCCCACGATGCCGGACCCGACCCTTAACTCGGCCCAAGCGGTGCCACCCAAGGCCGTTCAGATCAAAGAGACCCCTCTCGACCTTCGTTACACGTTCGACGTTTTCGTGACCGGCGCTTCCAATCGATTCGCCCACGCCGCTGCGCTCTCGGTGGCGGAGACTCCCGCCAAGTCCTACAACCCCCTGTTCATCCACGGCAACGCTGGTTTGGGAAAGACCCACCTGCTGCATGCCATCGGTAACTACGTCAGGGAGAACTTCCCCACGCGCCATGTTCGCTACGTCTCCACAGAGACCTTCATGAACGAGTTCGTCGATGCCATCCGGACCAACACGACGACATCGTTCAAGCGTCGTTACCGGGAGTGCGACGTCCTCCTCGTCGACGACATCCAGTTCATGGAGAACAAAGAAGGCCTCCAGGAAGAGTTCTTCCACACGTTCAACTCCCTGTACGGCGCGACGAAACAGATCGTCATCACGTCGGACCGGCCGCCCCGATCGATCGCCACTCTGGAGGACCGCCTCCGCAGTCGCTTCCTTTCCGGCCTGGTCACAGACGTGCAACCACCAGAGCTCGAGACCCGCCTTGCCATCCTGCGAGAGAAAGCCGAAGGTGAACAGGCATCGATGCCGGACGAAGTACTCGAGTTCATCGCCACCAATGTCACCGACAACATCCGAGAGCTCGAGGGCGCCCTCATACGGGTTGCCGCTTTTGCCAGTCTCAATGACCAACAGGTGGATCTGGAGTTGGCCCAGCGAGTCCTCGCCGACATCGTGAACACCCGCGAGCCCCGGCGAATCACCCCTCGGTTGATCCTCGAATCAACCGCCACGACCTTCGGCTTCAGCGTCGAGGAGCTCTGTGGCACCAGCCGCCGCCGCCCACTGGTAACGGCCCGGCAGATCGGCATGTACGTGTTCCGCGAGCTCACCGATTTCAGCTATCCAGCCATCGCCCGCGAGTTCGGCGGCCGAGACCACACCACTGTCATTCACGCCGTGGAGAAAGTCTCGGCCCTCATGAAGGAACGTCGCCAGATCTACGACCAGGTCACCGAGCTCCTCCACCTGATCAAGAGCGGTGGATGACCCTGTGCATCCAACCTCAGATCCTGTGGACGGTGTCGACGTTGTCCCCCGCGATGTCGCCGCATGCGCCCAAGCCTGTGGGATCCTGGGGATAATGCGGGAAGAGCAACAACGACCCTGACCTGGTGCTTCATTGGTTGGTCCACAATCCACAGGCCTTATTGTCATTGCTTGAAGATCACTACTTCATAGAGAAGGAAGGGAAGTACCCACAGTGAAGCTTCGTTGCGAACGCGACGTGCTCGTGGAGGCACTCACGACGGCTGGTCGGGCAGCGAGCAGTCGGGGAGGAGCCACCCAGGTGCTGTCGGGGGTTCGGCTCGAGGTGCTCGGCGATCGGCTGCACGTTGCTGGCAGTGATCTGGATCTCACCATCGAGGTCGAGCTGACTGCAGCGGGCGGCGAGGACGGAGCGTGTGTCCTGCCGGCCCGATTGGTGGCAGACATCGTTCGGGCCTTGGAGCCAGGCGCGGTGACCCTCGAGGCCGAGGACGAAGAGGCGCGCATCGTTGCGGGACGATCGCAGTTCGCGGTGCGTACGTTCCCGATCGGTGATTTTCCTCGGTTGCCTCGAGTCGGTGGCGAGGGTGTCGTCATTCCTGCCGGTGATTTCAGCGAGGCGTTGCGACAGGTCGTGCGGGCTGCGTCAAGTGACGACGCACGACCGATGCTCACGGGCGTGCTGATGTCTGCCGAGGAGGGCGGACTCCGTCTCGTGGCGACTGACTCGTACCGATTGGCGGTGCGGGATCTGCCCGGAGCTACCGTGCTGTCGGAAGGACAACATGTCCTGGTGCCGGCGCGTGCCCTTGGAGAGCTTCAGCGTCTCTTGTCGGGGGGGGTGGCGGGTGGAGCAGATCGCTCGGTCACGCTGTACGTGGGAGAGTTCGAGGCCAGCTTCGAGACCGGTCCCGTTCGACTGACAACTCGTCTCATCGAAGGC
Source organism: Acidimicrobiales bacterium (assembly GCA_036491125.1). Taxonomy (NCBI): domain Bacteria; kingdom Bacillati; phylum Actinomycetota; class Acidimicrobiia; order Acidimicrobiales; species Acidimicrobiales bacterium. The sequence goes on from DASXCO010000163.1 coordinate 21,188, forward strand.
GAGTTTCCCAACTACCGCCAACTCCTCCCGGCCACGTACCCCAACCGCCTATCGGTCGACAAAGAGACCCTGCTCGATGCGGTCCGCAGGGTGAAGCTGTTGGTGAAGGATGCCACCACTCCGGTGCGCGTCGCCCTTCGACCTGACGGCATGGATCTCCGGGTGGTGACACAGGAGGTGGGTCAGGCCAGCGAAGACGTGGATGCCAAGTACGAGGGCGGACCCGACCTCACGATCGCCTTCAACCCCAGCTATCTGATGGACGGGGTCGAGGCCATCATCGGTTCCGAGATCATCCTGGAGACCATCGACTCGACCAAGCCGGCGACGGTTCGCAGCACCGAGAACGACAACTATCGCTACCTGCTCATGCCTGTCAGGGTCTCTTAGCATGACGCTCCCCCCTTGATGGAGCATGCGGATCAACCGTCTCTGGCTTACCGACTTTCGTAGTTTCGCGGGCGTCGAGGTGGTCCCTGCGACCGACGGTCTGACCTTGGTGTTGGGCGAGAACGGCGTCGGAAAGACCAATCTCCTCGAAGCAGTGGGCTATCTGGCGACGATGGGCTCGTTTCGAGGTGCGCCCCACGAGGCGTTGGTGCGGACGGGATCTCTGCGGGCGGCGGTTCGCGCCGAGGTCGAGCGCGAGCAACGACAGTTGCTGATCGAGGTGGACATACCCGTTTCGGGGCGAGAACGCGCCCAGGTCAACCGGCAACCACTACGCCGAGCGAGGGACCTCCTCGGAGCATTGCGGGTCAGCGTGTTCTCACCTGACGATCTGGTTCTGGTGAAGGGTGGGCCGGGCGAACGCCGACGATTCCTGGATGATGCGCTGGTGGCTCTCCATCCTCGCCACGACGGATTACGCAGCGATCTGGAGCGGGCGTTGCGTCAGCGTGCCAGCTTGCTCAAGCAGGGAGGGCTGCAGCCCGACAGCGGCACGCTCGCGGCGCTCGACGTATGGGACGCCAAGTTGGCTGAGATCGGCGAGGCCGTGGCTGCGGCCCGCGCCCAGCTGAGCCTCGAGCTGGAGCCCGAGGTGGCCAAGTCGTACGGCCGGCTGGCGGGCGAAGACGGCGTGGTGGCCCTGACGTACCGAAGGTCCTGGGAGGGCGACCTCGCGGAGGCGCTCGGTCGGGTGAGGAACGAGGATCTGCGGCGGGGCACCACGAGCGTCGGGCCCCATCGTGATGACCTGATCCTGGAGCTATGCGGTCTTCCCGCTCGCTCGCATGCCTCACAGGGCGAGCAGCGGACGCTCGCTCTGGCGCTCCGCCTGGCCGTGCACGGCATCGTCACCGAGGCGGTAGGGAGTCCCCCGGTGCTGCTCCTCGACGACGTCTTCTCCGAGCTGGATGCGGCCCGCAGCGCTGCGGTCGTGGCCCATCTACCGGGGGCTCAGGCCCTGCTGACCACCGTTTCGTCGCCCCCACCGGGCGTGACGCCAGCCCGCGTCCTACGCGTTTCACCGGGTGTGGTCAGCTCATGAGTATCGAAATGGTCGAGGCGCTCCCATGACGTGGCGCCCACTTCCACACCCCCCAGGCGAGGACCGTCCCCACGAGCTGGCCCGGTCGCTCGACCAGGTCGCTCGGGGCATCGGTGCCCCGCCGGTCGAGGCGCTCTCGGTCGTCTTCTCCCGGTGGGAGGACGTCGTGGGAACGGCGGTGGCGGCCCACTCCCGTCCCATTTCGCTGCGCCAGTCGACCCTGGTGGTCTCGGTGGACCACCCCGCCTGGGCCACCCAGCTGAGGTATCTGGGGTCTTCGATACTGAGCCGGATCACCGAGGCCGTGGGGCACGAGGTGGCCACCCGCCTGGAGGTGCGGGTGGGGTCCCAGTGACCGGGTCTGTCACCCCTCTCTGGTAGAATTAGAAGCAGTTTCAGGGCTTCTGACCTGCAGGTTCTGATGGCCCTGGCCGTTTCCGAGATCATGTTCGAGAGGTCGCGCCCGTGGCGCTGAAGCAAAACGTCGAGACTGCCAAGTCAACCTCGTCCTATGGGGCCAAGGACATCACTGTCCTCGAGGGCCTCGAGCCCGTCCGCAAGCGGCCGGGCATGTACATCGGGTCGACCGGACCGAGCGGGCTCCATCACCTCATTTGGGAGGTCGTGGACAACTCGGTCGACGAGGCGATGGCCGGAGAGGCCACCCGGATCGACGTCACGCTCCTGGCCGACGGCGGGTGTCGGGTGGCGGACAACGGGCGGGGCATCCCCACCGAGCCGCACCATCAATACCCCCGCAAGTCGACCGCTGAGGTCGTGCTCACCATGCTCCACGCCGGGGGCAAGTTCGGTGGGAGCGGCTACAAGGTGTCGGGTGGGCTGCACGGTGTGGGCGTCTCGGTCGTGAACGCCCTGTCCCGTCGTCTCGTGCTGGAGATCGACCGGGATGGCCAGCGCCATCGGTTGGAGTTCGCCAACGGCGGCAAGCCCAAGGGCAAGCTGGAGGTGGTGGGCCCGTCGCCGCGCGGCCGGCGGGGGACGATCGTCACGTTCTGGCCCGATCCGGTCGTGTTCGAGGAGACCGAGTTCAGAGCGACGACCGTCGTCGAGCGCCTGCAGGTGATGGCGTTCCTCAACCGGGCCTTGGAGATCCGCTTCCGCGATGAGCGGCCAGGCCACACCCAGGACGTCGTCTACCGCTACACCGGCGGCATCACCGACTACGTCCGCCACCTCAACGCCTCGAAGGAGGCGTTGTTCAAGAAGGTCGGGTCGTACGCCCAGGAGGAGGCCCACCAGGAGGTCGAGGTGGCCCTCCAGTGGAACACCGGCTTCTACGAGAGCATCCACTCGTTCGCCAACGGCATCGAGACGAGCGAGGGAGGGATGCACGAGGAGGGCTTGAGAAAGGCCCTTACCAACGTGCTCAACAAGTACGCCCGAGCGAAGAACCAGCTGAAGGAGAAGGACGAGAACCTTCTCGGTGAGGACATCCGCGAAGGGTTGACTGCCATCCTCGCCGTGCGCCTCCAGGACCCGCAGTTCGAGGGCCAGACCAAGGCCAAGCTCGGCAACGTCTCCATCCGTTCGCTGGTGGAACGGGCGACCAACGAGAAGCTGGCCGAGTGGCTGGAGGAGAACCCGCGGGAAGCACACCAGATCGTGCAGAAGTCGACGATCGCCGCTCGAGCCCGGGTGGCCGCCCGCCAGGCCCGAGACCTGACCCGGCGCAAGACGGCGCTCGAAGGCGCCGGCCTGCCGGGCAAGCTGGTGGACTGCTCCTCCCGCGATCCTCGCGAGTCGGAGCTGTTCATCGTCGAGGGCAACAGCGCCGGAGGCTCGGCCAAGGACGCTCGGGATCCCCGGACCCAGGCCATCCTCCCCATCAGGGGCAAGATCTTGAACGTCGAGCGCGCTCGGGTCGACAAGATGCTCCGCAACGCCGAGATCCAGGCGTTGATCGCGGCCATCGGCGCCGGTCTGGCCGAGGACTTCGACGTGTCGAAGATCCGGTACGGCAAGATCATCGTCCTGGCAGACGCCGACGTCGACGGGTCGCACATCAGGACGCTGTTGCTGACGTTCTTCTTCCGGCAGATGAGCGATCTGGTCGAGAAGGGCCACGTTTACGTGGCCCAGCCGCCGCTGTACTCCACCCTGGTGGGAAAGGAGAAGGTCTACCTCAAGGACGATCTGGCCAAAGCGCGGTTCCTCGTCGAGCGCCCCGATCACAAGGCCGACTTCCAGCGGCTGAAGGGCCTGGGGGAGATGGACTTCAGCGAGCTCAAGGAGACGACCATGGACCCGGCCAAGCGGTCGCTCCTCCAGATCGGGCTCGACCAGGCGGCGATCGCCGACGAGGTGACGTCGATCCTCATGGGCGACGACGTCGAGTTGCGCCGTCACTTCATCCAGACCAACGCCAAGGACGTTCGCTTCCTCGACATCTAGGGGGGCGGAGAGCATATGAGTGACACGACGATGGATGGTGGTGGCAGCGCCGGCGAGGCCGGGTTCGCCGCCATCGAGCCGATCGACATTCAGGAGGAGATGGAGCGCTCGTTCCTCGAGTACTCCATGTCGGTCATCGTCTCGCGGGCGCTGCCCGACGCTCGGGACGGACTGAAGCCGGTCCACCGCCGCATTCTCTACGGGATGTACGAGCAGGGACTTCGGCCCGACCGCCCGCACGCCAAGTGCGCGCGTGTCGTCGGCGAGGTGATGGGGAAGTTCCACCCTCACGGTGAGGGCGCCATCTACGACGCCCTTGCCCGCATGGTGCAGGACTTCAGCCTCCGTCACCCGCTGATCGACGGGCACGGCAACTTCGGGTCGCCCGATCCGGATACGGGCCCGGCGGCCATGCGCTACACCGAGTGCCGGCTGGCCCCGTTGGCCCTCCAGCTGATGGCCGGCATCGACGAGGAGACCGTCGATCAGGGGACCAACTACGACGGGACCGAGTCCGAGCCGACCGTCCTACCGGCGCGCTTTCCCAACCTCCTGGTCAACGGGTCACAGGGGATCGCCGTCGGCATGGCCACCAACATCCCGCCGCACAACCTGGGCGAGGTCATCGACGCCACGGTGCACCTGCTGGAGCATCCCGACGCCACGGTCGACGAGCTCATGCGGTTCGTGCAGGGACCGGACTTCCCGACCGGGGCCCAGATCCTGGGCCGGGCGGGGATCCTCGACGCCTACCGGACCGGCCGGGGATCCATCAAGCTGCGGGCCGTCGCCGAGATCGAGCAGACCAAGGGCGGTGACCGCATCGTGGTGACCGAGATCCCCTACCAGACGTCGATCGAGGTCATCGAGCGCAAGATCGCCGAGCTTGTCAACGGGCGGGAGCTCGAGGGTATCCGGAGCACCCAGAACGACTCCGCCGGCCGTCGGGTCCGCTTCGTGATCGACCTGAAGCGGGATGCCAACTCCATGGTGGTGCTCAACAACCTGTACAAGCACACGCCGATGCAGACCAGCTTCGGGGTCAACATGCTGGCGCTGGTCGATGGCGTGCCGCGCACCCTGGACCTGGTCCAGGCCCTGGCCGCGTACATCGCGCACCAGGTCGAGGTGATCACCCGCAGGTCGCAGTACCGGCTGGACAAGGCCAGGGCCCGCGCCCACATCGTCGAGGGCCTGCTCCGCTGCCTCGACCAGCTCGATGCTGTCATCGCCCTCATCAGGGGATCGGAGGACCGCCCTGCGGCCCGTCAGGGGCTGATGGCAGCCCCGTTCGAGTTCAGCGAGATCCAGGCCAACCACATCCTGGACATGACGCTGGGCCGGCTGACGCGCCTGGGTCGGAGCGAGCTCGAGGAGGAGATGGCCCGCCTGCGCGACACCATCGCCGACCTCGAGGCGATCCTCGGCGATCCTGCGCGCCTGCGTCAGGTGATCAAGGACGAGCTGACCGAGATCAAGGGGTCGTTCGCCCAGCCCCGCAAGTCCCGGATCATCCTCGATCCCGGTGACCTCGGAGCTGAGGACCTCATCGAGGACGAGGAGCTCGTCGTCACGATGACCAAGGCCGGCTACGTCAAGTCGGTGTCCGTGGGCGCCTTCCGGACCCAGGGCCGCGGCGGCCGTGGGATCCAGGGAGCCCGCCTCAAGGAGGAGGACATCGTCAGCCACGTGGTCCACACCACGTCCCACGCTTTTCTGCTGTTTTTCTCCAACAAGGGCCGGGTGTACCGCCTCAAGGGCCACGAGGTGCCCATGAAGGAGCGCACGGCGCGGGGCACCGCCATCGTGAACCTCCTGCCCCTTGCCCCCGGCGAGCGGATCCAGGCTATCGTCGAGACCCGCGATTACGACACAGGCCGTTTTCTGATCTTCGCCACCCGGCTGGGGCAGGTGAAGAAGACCCTCCTCTCCGAATATGACAAGTCCCGCCGGGAGGGCTTCATCGCCATCAACCTCCGGGACGACGATGAGCTCGTGCGGGTGGTGCAGACCAGTAACGGTGAGGACCTTTTCATGGTGAGCCGTAACGGCATGACGATCCGCTTCGGCGAGGACGAGGTACGGCCGATGGGACGGGATGCCGCGGGAGTGCGCGGGATGCGCCTGCGCGAGGGAGACGAGGTGGTGTCCCTCGACGTGGCCAGCGACGACGCCGACATCCTGATGGTCACCGACGTCGGCTATGGCAAGCGGACGAAGCTGGAGCGGTTCAACCGGCAGGCCCGGGGGGGCCAAGGGGTCAGGGGTATCCGGCTG
>DASXCO010000164.1 GCA_036491125.1 Acidimicrobiales bacterium
GTTGCTCGCGTACCGGGAGAGGGTCGACGCCGAACCCGTGCCACGTACCCGCATCCACCGGCCGCCGCCGAGGTCCACGCGGATCTCGGCCCCGTCGGAGCGGATGGCGGACTGGGCGGGGCCGAGACCGGTGAGCTCGAGCGGCTCGGTGACCGTGTCGTTCTGCTGCCAGGGCAACTGGCCCCCCCGCTCGCTGCCAGCTTCGACCGTGACCAGGTCAGAGCCGTCGACGTAGGTCCACACCACGGACGCGGCCACCAGCGACGAGGGCTGGAGGGGGTCGGGCAGCGCGAAGCGCACGGGCGCCAGGGCGTGGAAGCCGGGCGGCGGACGGGGTAGAGCGACGGGGCCTTCGGCGTCAGGCGCGACGACGGCTCGGGACGCTCCTGGCTTCGGCGGGCTGGCGCCGTCTACCGAAGGGAGGGAGACGCCGGCGAGGCTCACCGCCGTCGCCGTCCTACGCTGAACAAGGCGGCCGTCGAGCGTCCAGGCCTCCGAGAGGACGAGCCCCTTGCCGTCGATGCACAGGTCGTCGTGCTCCGACGCCCCGCCGAGCGGTCGCATGGGTCCGACGGGCGGCTCCAGCAGCCGAAAGGTGCGACACGACCGGCCAGCGATCTGGCTGGTGGCGCCGGTGTCAGAGGCGAGATGCCGGTGAAGCATGTCGGGCAGCTGGGTGGCCAGGTCCTGGTCGGCCGATGGAGGTCCGGGCTGGCGGCCCCCGACGTCGTGCACACCTGAGGTGTCGACCGCGTACAGCTCGCTCTCGGTCGAGATGCTGCCCGACGTCGGCCGGTCCGCCGCCGTCGGCGGGCCGGCTGTGTCGTAGACGAGGTCGGCGGACTCGAACGGTCGGCGAACCGACAGCACCTCCCACTGGGCCGGTGCGCCGTTCGCCGGCTCCTCTTGGCGGTAGACGATCTGGTACCCGCCGGGACGAGGCGGCGCCAGCGTCGGCCCGCCGCGGAGGGAGCGCGACAGGGGTACACCGATGCCGAGTCCGATCATGACGGCGACCACGGCGAGGATGATCAGCCTCTGGTGTCGGTAGACGACACCCGCCCTCGCTGGCCGGTGGTGGCGTACGGCGGGGGGGCGTCGGCGAGTACGCGTGAGGGCCACCCGTCGCAGAGCTCCTAGCTCGCCTGCTGCCGAAACTGGTCCCGGAGCCGACGCTTGTACAACTTGCCGTTGTCCTGGCGCGGAAGTGCATCGGTGAACTCGACGGTCCGGGGGCACTTGAAGCTGGCCAGGCGGGCGCGGCACCACGAGATCAGCTCCGACTCCAGATCGCTCGAACCCACCAAGCCCGGTTGGAGCTCGACGATCGCCTTCACCTCTTCGCCCCACTCGGTGCTCGGCACGCCGATGACGGCGACATCGCCGACGGCCGGATGGTCGATGAGCACCGCCTCGGTCTCGGCCGGATAGATGTTCACGCCCCCCGAGATGATGAGATCGGCGCTCCGGTCGGTGAGATAGAGGTAGCCGTCGTCGTCCAGATAGCCGACGTCACCCAAGGTGTAGTGATCCCCCAGGTAGGCCGCCGCGGTCTTCTCCGGGTGCTTGTAGTAGCTGAACCGAGCCTCCTCGGGCGCCTTGATGTAGATCGTGCCGATGTCGCCTGGAGCGACGTCGCTGCCGTCGTCGTCGAGGATCCGCACGTGGTCAGCGGTCGGCGGTCGTCCGACGGTGCCCGGACGGGCGATCCACTCGTCTGAGCTCACGAAGGTGGCGCCGCCCTCTGTCGCGGCGTAGTACTCGACGAGGATCGGTCCCCACCAGTCGATCATGGCCCGCTTGACCGCTACTGGGCACGCCGCCGCCCCGTGGATGACGAAACGAAGCGAGGAGGTGTCGTACGCCCCGCGCACCTGCGCGGGCAGCGAGAGCAGTCGATGGAACATCGTCGGGACCATGTGACTGTGGGTTATGTGATGACGCTCGACGAGCTGGAGCGTCGCCTCGGCCCCCCAGTCGTCCATGAGCACCACGCCCATCCCCTGGGCCAGAGGCACCAGGAGCGAGAAGGCGAGCGGCGCGGCGTGGTAAAGGGGGCCGGTGCACAGGTGCAGGCTCGGTCCTCCGGCGGCGGCCCTGGCCAGAGCGACGGTCGACGGCGTCTGGGTCGAGCTCGCCGCCAGGGTGGCGCCCAGCTGCCGGTGGACCCCCTTGGGGCGGCCTGTCGTTCCCGAGGTGTACAGCATGGTGCCGCCGATGGTCGGGTCGGTGATGTCGGTGCTCGCCTCGGGCGCCAGTGCCGCGTCGTAGGAGTCGAAGCCGTCGATGCTGCGGCCGATGGACAAGCGGACTTCTACGAGAGGCGCCTGGCCGGCGGCACCTCGGGCGACAGCAGCACAGCCGTCCTCGGCGATGAACGCCTTGGCCTCGCAGTCGTGCAGGACGTAGCCGGCCTCGTCCCCCGTGAGGTGCCAGTTGATCGGCGTGAGGCGCAACCCGGCGCGCTGGGAGGCCGCCACCACCTCCGCGAACTCTGGACGGTTGCTACAAAGCAGGGCGACGCTGTCGCCCGCCTGGACTCCGGCACCCCGGAGGGCACGAACGAGCTGGTTGGCGCGGCCGTTGAGCTGGGCAAAGCTCCGGTTGCCGCGCTCGGACAGGACGGCTGGTGTGTCAGGCTTCGTCGAGGCCCACAGCGCGAGAGTCATTCCCTGACGCATGGCCTCGAGCCGCTGCTCGGCCGTGACCTCGCGGCGTGCCTTGGTCACGGTGTGACCGGCACAGCGGGGAGTCGACCCGTCACTCCGGCTCCCTGGGCAGGCCGAGGGCGCGCTCTCCGATGATGTTGCGCTGGATCTGGCTGGTACCCGAGAAGATGGTCACGGCGCGGCTGGAGACGAACGTCGTCTGCCAGCGCCCGAGCCGGTATTGGGAGCCATCCTCGCCCACGCCGAGCATGCCGTCGGCGCCGATGATCCCCATGGCGATCTCGCCGACGCGTTGCTGGTACTCCGACCAGAACAGCTTGTTGACGCTGGCCTCCGGCCCCGGCTCGCGCTTGGCGACGAGCGCCGACAGCAGCCGGATGCCCTGGTAGCGCATCAGCTCGACGTGGGTGAAGGCCCAGGCCAGATCCTGACGGACGAACGGATCGTCGGTCCGGCCCCGCTTGCGGGCCTCATCGACGAGATCCCACAGCTCGCGCTCGTGGCGCAGGTGCTGGGTCGTGGCGCCGCCTCCACGTTCGTTCCCCAGGGTTGTCATCGCGACCCGCCAACCGTTGCCGAGGCCTCCGATGACATTGAACAACGGCGCGCGGCATCCGTCGAGGTACTCCTGACTGAACCCAGACCTGCCGGTAGGCTGGCGAAGCGACCGGATGTCCACGCCGTTGTCACGGATCGGCGCCAGCACGTAGGACAGCCCCTGGTGTTTGGGGATGTCAGGGTCCGATCGGCAGAGGACGAAGATCATGTTCGCCAGGTGCGCGCCGGAGGTCCACACCTTCTGGCCCGTCATGACGATCTCGTCGCCGTCGACGACGCCAGTCGTCTCCACACCAGCAAGGTCGGAGCCGTGGTCGGGCTCGGAGAACCCCTGGCAGTAGCGGTCCTCGCCTGAGATGATCCTCGGCAGGAAATGGGCCTTCTGCGCCTCCGTGCCGTGCACGATGATCGACGGGCCGACCAACGACTCCCCCATCCCGCGGCTGACCCGGGGGACGTTGCGACATGAGAACTCTTCGTTGAGGACGGCCATGTGCGCACCGCTCAGCCCTCGTCCGCCAACTTCCTCGGGCCACTGCGGACAGACCAGCCGCGCCTCACGGAGACGGTCCGACCACTGTCGGTACGCATCGGCCGCCCGCTCGGACTGCTCGAGCGTCCCGAGATAGGCGGCACGCTCGTCGACGTTCTCGAGGCTTTCGAGGCGGTTGTCCTCGATCCAATCCCCCAACTCCCGCCGGAAGGCTTCCAGCTCCGGCCCCAGGTCGAGCCTCACTTCGTCCCCCAAGCTACGAATTGGTGAGCGCAGCTCGCTCGGACAGCATGCTAGCCGCGTGTTGTTTCGAGAGCCAAACTGTTAGGGTGACCGTCGGTGAGTGAGCCCAAGCCCGTGGACCCCGAGCGATCGGAGCCGGTCCCCCTGGGCCGCGCCGCGGCACGGCTGGCCAAGCACGTGGAGATCGCCCTGAGCCACAGCGACCTCTCGCTCCCGCAATACCGGGTGCTGATACTGCTGGGGGACGGAACGGCCGTGGCCTCGGTCCTGGCGTCGAAGCTCGCGGTCAGCCCACCCAGTGTGACCGCGATCGTCGACGGCCTCGTGGCCCGTGGACTGGTGAAGCGGCACTCCGACGGTGGGGATCGTCGCCGGGTCACCCATGCGCTCACGGACAAGGGCCGTCGGGTGCTGTCCGAGGCGGATGCAGAGACCAACACTCGTCTGGAGGCGGTCGCCGGGCACCTGCCCGCTCGGGACCGCGAACGCGCTGTCGTCGGACTTCGGCTGTGGCACGACGCCATGGACGCCTATCTGGCGACCTCGTTCAAGAGCTGAGAACGGAGTCGCTCGAGGGGTCACGGGGATCGCTCCGACTGCTGGCGCCGTGACCGTGGTGCTCGCCGGCCCACGAGGCGAACAGGGCGGCGTAGCGGCCTCGCTCGACCAGGAGCCGGTCGTGCGTGCCCTCCTCGACCAGCTCACCGTGATCGACGACGGCCACCCGGTCGGCCCGCTCGGCGGTCGACAGGCGATGGGCGATGACGACGACCGTGCGTCCTTCCATCAAGTCGGCCATGGCCTGCTCCACCTCGGCCTCGGTCCCAGGATCGAGGCTCGAGGTGGCCTCGTCCAGCACCAGCACGGCCGGATTGGCCAGGGCGGCCCGGGCGAGGGACACCAGCTGCCGCTCACCAGCGGACAGCCTCGATCCTCGCTCGCGCACCTGGGTCGAGAGGCCGTCGGGCAGCGCCAGGAAGCGTCCCTCGACGCCGATGAGGCGAAGGGCCTGGCGCACCTCGTCCTCATCGGCGCCCCGGCGGCCGATGGCCACGTTCTCGAGGATGCTGCCGTCGAAGAGGAACCCTTCCTGCGGCACCACCACGATGCGCTCGCGCAACGACGAGAAGGTGGCGTCTCGCAGGTCGACACCCGCGTAGCTGACACACCCCTCGTCGGGGTCATACATCCGGGCCATGAGCTTGGCGAGGGTGGACTTGCCCGCTCCGGTCGGGCCGACGAGCGCCAGGCGCTCGCCCTCTCGGACGGTGAGGCTGACCCCGCCCAGCACCCCGGCGCGGCCGTCGTACCCGAACCCGACGCGGTCCACCACGAGGTCCCCGTTCGCGGGCAGGTCGACGGCGGCAGTTCGCTCCGTGAGGTCCGAGGGAATGTCGAGGAGGTCGAAGAGCTTCTTGAGCGCCGCCCCGGCCTGCTGGACCGTGTTGAACAGCTGGCTCAGCTGTTGGATGGGCTCGAACAGGTTGACCAGATAGAGGGCGAAGGCAGCCACGGTGCCCACTGAGATGAGGTTCTCGTGCACGAGCACCCCGCCCCCACCGACGATGATCGCCATCGTGGCGATGCCGGCCATCTCGACGACGGGGAAGTATCGGGCCGAGATGCGCACGGCGTGAAGGTTGGCGTCGAGCTGGGTGTGATTGTGGTCGACGAAGACCTCGTTCTGGGCGTCCTCCCTGGCAAAGGCCTGGACCACGCGCATCCCGGACAAGTTCTCCTGCAGGGTGGAGAGCGTCTGGCTGACGCGGTCGCGCACCGTGAGGTAGGCGGCGTTCGAGTCTCGCCGAAAGCGGATGCTGGCCACGACCACGATGGGCATCGACACCAGACAGATCGCAGCCAGCGCAGGCGAGAGGATCACCAACACGACCAATGTGGCCACGAACAACAGCCCGTTCTGGATGAACATCACGAGACCCTGTTGCACCAGGGTCTGGAGCGCGTCGACGTCCGAGGTCATCCGGGCGACGAGCTTCCCGGCCGGCTGTGCGTCGAAGAACGTCATACCCATGGCCTGCAGGTGGTCGAAGACCCGTGTCCGCAGATCGCGCAGGAAGCTCTCGCCCACGAGCGTGATGAGCCTGATCTGCGAGCGGCCCGTCACCACCGCGACGATCGCCGCCACGAGGAAGCCGATGACCACGGCGTCGAGGGCGGCACCATCGTGCCGGCTCAGGCCGCGGTCGATACCCAGACGCACCATCAGTGGCCCGGCGAGCATCGCCAGGGTGTAGACGAGGAGCACGACGAGCGCGATCAGCACCTGTCGCCGGTACGGGTGCAGCATCCGCGCCGACCGTCGAAGGACCTGGCGCGCCTGTCTGCTCGACAGCTTCTCCTCGTCGCTCACAGCCGCCGACCGGAACTGCATCATCTCACCAGTGCCTCGGCGTCGCCCCGCTGGGCGAGCAGCCTCCGGTAGCGCTCGTCCGTGGCCAGCAGCTGCGGGTGCGTTCCCTGGGCCACGACCCGTCCCTCTTCGAGGAGCACCACGCGGTCGGCCAGGGCAACGGTCGCGGGGCGATGGGCGATGACGATGCAGGTGCGGCCCTTCATGACCTCGGCCAGTGCCGCTCGGATCTCGTGCTCCTTGGTGGGGTCGACCGACGAGGTGGCGTCGTCGAGAATGAGGATGCGGGGATCGGCGAGGATGGCTCGGGCCAGTGCCACCCGCTGGCGCTGACCACCAGACAGAGAGAAGCCCTGTTCTCCGACGACGGTGTCGTAGCCATCGGCCAGCTCGACGATGAAGTCGTGCACCCCGGCGCGTCGAGCCGCCCACTCGACCGCCTCGCGGGGAGCGTCGGGGTCGGCGAAGGCGATGTTGTTGCGGATGGAGTCACTGAACAGGAACGTGTCCTCGAACACGATCCCCACGGCTCGGCGCAGCTCACGGAGGCGGAGATCCTGCACGCGCACGCCGTCGATCGTGATACACCCGCTCAGGGGCTCGTAGAAGCGAGGGATGAGCTTGGCCACCGTGCTCTTGCCCGAGCCCGTCGCCCCAACCAGGGCCACGACCTCGCCGGGGCGGACGGTCAGGTCGAGCCGGTCGAGGACTACCGGGGTGCCCTTGGGCGTCACACTCCCGTCGGGCGGCACATAGGCGAAGGTGACCTGCTCGAAGCGCAGCTCGCCGTGCCCCGCGGGCAGCATCTGGCCCCTGACGCTGTCGACGATTGCTGGATGGGTGGCCAGGATCTCGTCGATGCGGGTGGCCGACGCCACGGCTCGCTGGGCCATGGCGATGACCATTCCCAGCATTCGCAGCGGCGCGATGAGCATGAGGATGTAGGTCATGAAGGCGACCAGCTCGCCGACGGTCAGATGACCGCTCAGCACCTGGTGACCCCCGTACCACAGGACGGCCACCAGGCCCATGGCAGGCAGGAAGTCGAGGAGCGGCATGAACGACGCCCGCTGGCGCCCGAGCAGGACGGCACGATCGAACACCCGATCCACCCACGTCCGGAGCTTGTCGGCCTGGATGGGCTCGGCGCCGAACCCCTTCACCACCCGCACGCCCACGACCGTCTCCTCGACCACGCTGGCCACTCCGGCCAGCTGCTGCTGCAGTTCCAGCGAGACGGGATGAATGCGGCTGGCGAATCGCTTGGCCACCACGTTGATGAGCGGGAGTGCTGCGAGGGCGAGCGCGGCGAGCCCGGCGTTGCTGACGAACAGGATCACGACGACCGCCAGCACGGTGAGGGCGTTGCCGATGGTGATCGGTATGAGGGTGAGGAAGCTCTGCACCTGGAGCAGGTCCGTGGCGGCCCGCGCCATGAGCTGACCAGTCTGGGCGTGGTCGTGGAACGCGAAATGGAGACGCTGGAGGTGGGCGAACAGCCGGTCCCGGAGATCGGTCTCGGCCCGGTAGGAGATGCCGAAGGCGTAGTACCGGCGCAGGCCGGTGCACACTGCCGACACGACACCGACGGCCAGGATGGTCAGCGACCACGTCAACAGCGCCCTCTGGTTCTTGCCGATGATGCCCTGGTCGATCGCCAGCTCCGCCAGCGTGGGCACCGCGACCTTGGCCGCTGTCCAGAAGAGTCCCGCCGTGACCCCCAGCGCCACCCAGTTCCGCTGGTCCTTCACCGCTCTTGCGAGCAGCTGCCAGCCGGCGCGAGACGGCCGCTCACGAGGCGCGGACATCGCGACACGATAGTTCACTTGGTTCGAGTGCCAAATTATTAGGGCTGGCCGACTTGTTCCCTCGGCGGCCGCCGTCGCCTGCTTGCGATATCGACGTAATCCAGATTATGATGCTATTTGCATGACCTCGATGACCGCGACGATGCGCCTGACCCGTGATCAGCAGCAGGCCGCGACCCGTGAGCGCGTGCTCGCGGCAGCCACGAGCACCTTCCTGGAGAAGGGCTTCCACGGCACCACCATCGCCGCCGTCGCCGAGACGGCGGGCTTCACCTCGGGCGCCATCTACTCCAACTTCGCCAGCAAGGAGGAGCTCGTGCTCGCCGTGCTCGATCGCCATGCGGCCGAGCGCACCCGGCTGCTGGCCGAGGCCTTGTCGGCTGCCACCGACCTCGAGGACCTCCTCGCCCGGGTGAGCCGCTGGTTCGGGAGCCGCATCGACACCGACCCGGAATGGCCGGCGCTCCAGATCGAGCTCGCCCTGAGCACGCGGCACAGCCCCTCCCTTCGACGCAAGCTCCGGGACCGTCATCGGACCACGCACGCCGCCCTCGCCCAGGTCCTGCGCCAACAATCGACCCGCTTCGGCGTGGAGTTACCCCTGGATGCCGACACCCTGGCGTCGACAGTGCACGGGCTCGGGGAGGGGCTCGCCGTTCAGCGGCTGCTCGACCCGACGACCCGGGCCGCCGACGTCCTCCACCAGTCATTGACCGTCCTGCTCCGTACCCCCGGGCCGGCCCCAAGGGCCGGCCATCATGCACGCAACAGGGAGGAACGCCGGTGAACCACAATTCACCTGTCGAGGATTGGGCGAAGGACTTCGACCACACGGACGAGGTCTGGGCCGCCGACCCGTATCCCATCTGGGACGAGCTGCGACAGGGGTGTCCGATCGCACACTCCGACCGTTACGGCGGCGTGTGGCTGCCAACCCGCCACGACGACGTGGCGGCCGTCGCCTATGACACCGAGAGCTTCACCTCCCGCAGCGTCGTCGTGACCGGCTACCGGCCACCCGACCTGTCACCACGAGGGATCGCGCCACCGATCTCGTCTGATCCCCCCTTCCACCAGGGCGCGCGGCGCCTCCTGCTCCCCGCCTTCGCACCGAAGGCGATCGCTCGCCTCGAGCCGATCACGCGCGCCTATTGCGAAGAGTTGGTTGCCGACCTCGGGGGCCGGGCGCTCGTCGACGCCGCCGAGGGCTACTCCCAGCACATCCCCGTTCGGGTCATCGCCACCATGCTCGGCTTCCCGCCCGAGGACGCCGACATCTTCCGCGGCTTCGTCGACCACGTGCTCGAGGACGTCACCGCTCCCCTCGAGCAGCGGATCGCCGGCATGCAGTCGCTGTTCGGCTACCTCCAGGTGCAGGTGGACGACCACATCGCCCACCCTCGTGACGACCTCACCACCTTTCTCCTGCAGGCGGAGATGGACGGTCAACGCATCGACATCACCCACGTGGCCGGGACGATCGCTCTGCTCCTGCTCGCTGGTATCGACACCACGTGGAGTGCCATCGGCGCCTCGCTGTGGCACCTGGCCGGGCACCCGGACGACCGCGAGCGACTCCTGGCAGAGCCGCAGCTCCTCCCGACCGCGATGGAGGAGCTGCTGCGCGCCTACGCCCCGGTCACGATGGCCAGGTTGGTCAAGGACGACATGGAGTGGCACGGCTGTCCCATGAAGGCGGACGACTGGGTCCTGCTGTCGTTCCCGGCAGCCAACCGCGACCCGGAGGCCTTCGAGGCCGCTGATGAGGTCGTCATCGATCGACAGATCAATCGACACTCCGCCTTCGGGCTTGGCATCCACCGTTGCGTGGGCTCCCACCTGGCCCGCATGGAGCTGCGGGTGGCCCTCGAGGTATGGCTGCAGGCGTTCCCGACCTTCCACCTCGCCGATCCCGACGCCGTCGTCTGGGCCGGCGGCCAGGTGCGCGGGCCCCGCCGGCTGCCGCTGCGCATCGGCTGAGCCGTCGCTCTCGGCGCGGCCAGGCGCCTGCGGGAAACGGGGGTCACAGAGCCTTGATGCGAACGGTGGTCGTGTAGACCTTGGTGCCAGCGACCATGGCGGGGGCCGTGTCCTCCTGGAAGGGATTGCCCGGCCCGAGGGGGACCTGCAGATGCAGACGGCCATTCGCGTCGGCGACCCGAGTGACCATCGTGGGCGCGACCTTGTCCCCGCTGAGCATCACCGCATACCTCGCGCCGGGCCGGTAGCTGGCCGGCGTGGCAACCGAGCCAGACCCGCTGCCGGCGAGGGCGAAGCCGCCGGCATCGGCGTCCTCGATCGTGCTGAACTCCTTCGCCGGCCGCTGCATGGTGATGTCCCAGCCGTAGATCGAGTAGCGCTCGTCGGCGATGGTGTAGGTGACCTTCGGCGGTGGCGTCGGTGGGTGGGCGAAGTCGTCCATGATCGGGGCGATGCTCTGCTGGAGATCCCGCGCCCAGTACGGCCAGCTGTGGGTGCCGGGACCGTAGGCGTCGTAGAAGCTGGGGAGGCCGAGCGAGTCGAGCCGGGCGTGGAAGTCGATGTTGTCCCGTGCGACCAGAGCCTCGATGCCACTTGCTTCGGGGTTGACAGGCGGCTGGTCCAGCGGGCCCGGATCGCCGTTGCCGAAGTACATGAACAGGTCGGTGCCCTTCAGGTTCTCGGCGAGGGTCGCAGGGTCGTGGTCGGCCCAGTTCACCTCCTGGGTCACCCGGTCACCGAACATCGAGTTCGGCGGCACGTGGTCCAGGCCGACCTCGGTGCCGTTGACGATCAGCGTGCTCCCGAAGTTGGCGTCGGGGTCCCAAGCGATGTCGGGTGCCCCCGAGTAGGCCAGCGCCGTGCTGAAGAGGTCCGGGTGGCGAGCGGCGTAGCTCATGGAGCAGAAGCCGCCCTGCGAGAGCCCGGCGATCGCCCGGCCCTGCCTCGAACCGATCGTACGGAAGTCGTGGTCGACCCAGGGGATGAGCTCGGAGATATGGAACGTCTCCCACTCCGGGCGACCGTAGGCGCCGCCGTTGTACCAGTTCGTGCACCATCCCCCACCATCGCCGTCGAGGGCGACGTCGGGCATGACGACGATCACTGGCAGCCCGGCGGTCGTCCGCTCCGCGTCCCCCATGGTCGTCCAGTCCGACGCGCGGCCGCTGGTGCCGTGCAGCAGGTACAGGACTGGATAGCGGCGAGCGGGATGAGCGGCGTAGTCGATGGGCAGCAGGACACGGATGTTGGCCGGACCCGACAGCGCGGGAGTCGTCACCGTCACGGCCAGCAGCCGGGCGTCGATCTGCGTCTCGGCGGTGACGTGGATCCCGTAGCCGTCAGTGGGGGCGGCGGCCCGGGCGGCAGGCAACGATGTGGTCAGCGCCGAGACGACCGCTGCGGCGACCGCCAGGCCGAGCACTCTCGTCCGTCTCATTGCCGTCAGCTGCGCGGGGCGATCGAGAGGCCACCATCGACGATCACGTTCTGGCCGGTGATGTAGGAGGACTCCTCCCCCAGCAGGAACAGGGCGGTGTAGGCGACCTCCCACGCCGTCCCCTGGCGCCGAGCAGGGAGCCGCACCTGCTCACGCTGGGCGCTGATCCCGGACGCCTGCCGACCGAGGGGTGTGTCGATCAGGCCCGGGACCAGGAGGTTGAAGCGGATCGCGGGCGCCCCTTCGACCGCAGCCTGGCGGCAGAGGGACTCCAGGGCCGCCTTGGAGGCACCGTACGCCGGAAAGGGCAGCACCTCGCGTGCCCCGACCGAGCCGATCAGGACGACCGCCCCGCTGGTCATGGTCTGGAGGGCCTGCTTGCAGCCGAGGAACTGGGACCGCACGTTGACCGCCATGACCCGGTCCCAGTCGTCGACGGTCGTGCCCCGGAGGAACAGCCCGGCGCCGACGCCGACGTTGAGCACGGCGCCGTCGAGCCCGCCGAGGGCGCCGCGGGCGTCGCTGAACATCGAAACAACCGCCGCCTCGT
Organism: Acidimicrobiales bacterium; assembly: GCA_036491125.1. Classification (NCBI taxonomy): domain Bacteria; kingdom Bacillati; phylum Actinomycetota; class Acidimicrobiia; order Acidimicrobiales; species Acidimicrobiales bacterium. The sequence continues at coordinate 12,111 of DASXCO010000164.1, forward strand.
CGGCCGCGTCGCCCACCACCACGGCGGCCGAGGCCCCCTCGGCCCGGACGAGCTCGGCCGTGCGCTCGGCGCTGCCGCGGTCGATGTCGGCGACCGCCACCGCCGCCCCCTCGCGGGCGAACAGCACCGCCATCGCCCGCCCGTTGCCGACAGGCGGATCCGCCAGCCCGTGGTCGTGCTGTCCCCCACCGACGATCAGCACGCTGCGCCCCTCGAGCCGACCCCGACCCGGCGCCGTTCCCGACGCGGTCGCCGGCGTCGGCGCGCCGCCAGGGCGGCGTTCGCCCCCGCTCGTGGTCGTCACGCCGCAGGCCCCTTCCCCAGCTCCATCGTCGTCCCAGCTCTCGTCGCGCTGACCCCCAGAGACTAAGCCGGCTTCGCCGGCACAGGCATCTCGGTGGCCGGCCGCCCGGGTCGGCCTACGGCGCCGCAGCCCCGTGATCGAGCCGGCCGCCGGTCTCGTCGGGGATCGACGGGTCGCTCACGACCGCCGGCTGAGGCACATCCTCTCCCGCGGCGGCGTCGGTTCGCCCGCCCGGGAAGGGCTGGGCGGCGGGGGGCAGCGGCAGCCAGAGGCGCCTCGGGAGGTCGTATCGACCTCGAGCCATCGAGGAGATCAGGGTCCAGGCCGTCACCGCGCCCATCGCCGCCAGGGCCAGCGCGTAGGCGATGAACGCCAGCCCAACAAGCCGCAGGACGTCGCCAGAGAGGTTCAGCAGGGCCAGCGCGGGCACGGCCGCCAGAGCGAGTAGGACGAACACCCCCGACGCCGCCGTGTCCAGCGGCATGACTACTCGCAGCACTCGGTTGTCGTCAGATCTGCGATCTGTGGTCACGTCTCGAGTGTGCGCTCCGATCCGTCGCGGGTCGATTACCTGTGAGGTCATGATCCCAACGCGGGCGCGAGCGGCGCGCCCGACCGCCGGCCGTCCCCCGTGAGCGTGCCATCGAAGGCGCCCGGACAAGCGGCGTATAGTCGGCCCCGGCCGGGTCGCCGACCTGCGTCGAGGGCCTAATATGTCGCTTACGCGGGCGGCCGGGGAGTTTGTCGTTGTCGCGTCTTCGCGTCACGCAGGACAAACACGGGGCGCCTGAGGCCCCCTCCAGGGAGCGACCTCGCTTGCTGCCTCGCGTCCGCCTTGCCGGCCGCTCGCCGGCACACGACGGCGACGGGAACGGCCAGAGCGGAGGTGGGCAGGAACTGCGCTGGTGGGAGTGGCTGGGCCTCACTGTCCAGCCGACGGACAACGGCGGGCCGTCCGCCGTCGGCGGCCCCCCGAGGCCGCCGACGGGCAATGGTGAGTCGGGGCGAGGCGAGTCGCGGCGAGGCGCGTCGGTCGTCGGCCGCGCCGCCGGCAGGGCGGGCGACGCCCTCGTGCTCGGGCCCCGGCCGCCGCGGTCCTCGAACCACGCCGGGGCGCTGACAGGACTGCAACGAATCTCTCGGGCACGAGAGGAGAGCCCGGAGCGGACACCTCCGGCGCCTTCGACAGCCGCCACTGCGCCGCCGGCGGCCCCGATTCGGACCGGGTCGAAGAACGCCACGGCGCTGACCGGACTCGAGCGCATCGCTCGGACGCGAGCGACAACCCTGGAGGCGCCTCTTCGGCCTGCTCCCGCGCCCCCCGGCCCGACCGTGCCCACCAGGACCGACGCGCCTGCACCGCCCCACGGCGGCCCGCGCTACATGCCGGGCCTGGATGGACTTCGGGCGCTCGCCGTGTTCGCCGTGGTCGCCTACCACCTCGGGCTCGGTTGGGCTCCGGCCGGGCTGCTGGGCGTCGGCGTGTTCTTCACCCTGAGCGGCTATCTGATCACGGACCTGCTGCTCGCCCAGTGGGACGGGGCGGGCCGGCTGGCGCTCGGCGACTTCTGGGTGCGCCGAGCCCGCCGCCTCCTGCCGGCCCTGTTCGTGATGCTGGCCGTCGTCATCGCGTGGGTCGCGCTGCTCCACCGCTCTGAGCTGGCGTCCCTGTGGAGCGCCGTCGGCGCTGCCGCGCTCTACGTGAGCAACTGGTTCGACGTCTCACAGCACGTCTCGTACTTCGCCCGCTTCGGTCCGCCCTCGCCGCTCGGACACCTCTGGTCCCTGGCGATCGAGGAGCAGTTCTACCTCCTGTGGCCGTGGCTGCTGTGGCTCGGCCTGCGCTATGTGCGTGAGCGTCGCTCGGCGGTCACCGGCCACCTCCGCCTGGCCGGTGTGACCCTGGCCGCGGCGGGGATGTCCGCCGTGGCGATGGCCGTGCTCTACCAGCCTGGGGTCGATCCGACCCGGGTGTACGACGGCACCGACACCCGGGCGTTCGCGCTGCTCTTCGGCGCTGCGCTGGCCATGGTGTGGCCGAGCCGGCGCCTGACCGTCAGGGCGAGCCCCGTCGCCCGCCGGCTCCTCGACGGGGTGGGAACCGCCGGCCTGGTCATCATCGCCCTGTTGATCTGGCTCACGACCCAGTACTCCCCGTTCCTGTACCGCGGCGGAATGGTGCTGTTGTCGATCGCCACGATGATGACGATCAGCGCCCTGGTCCATCCCGCCACCCGGTTGGGGCACGCACTCGGTCGAGAGCCACTGCGCTGGCTCGGTGTCCGCTCCTATGCCATCTACCTCTGGATGTTTCCGGTCATCACGTTGACCACCCCGACGTCGGCGACTGGGGTCAACCCGTTGCGAGCCGTCCTGCAGGTGGGGGCGATCGTCGGCCTGTCCGCACTATCGTGGACGTACGTCGAGAAGCCGATCCGTCAAGGTGCGCTCGGTCGACTGGGGGCTCGGATCAGGTTGGGCGAATGGCGTCCGGTTACCATCCCGAGGCGTTGGTGGCTCGTCTCCGCGGGGGCGGTCGTCGTCTCCGCGCTCGTTGCGGTGACCCTGGTCAGCGTGTTGCCCAGCTCTTCGGGGAGCGCAACACGAGCGGTCAGGGCCCGGCACACCGCCTCGCGCACGGCCTCGGCCGCGGCGTCGGCTCCGGCGACGACGGCACCGGCGCCCCCGCCGACGACGCCGGTCACGACCACCTCCTGTCGCTCCGTCGTGCACATCGGTGACTCGACGTCGGACGGTCTGACGTCGGCCGACTACCTTCCGGATCCCGCCCAACGCATCGACGCCCAGTACGCCCGGGTCGGCGTGACCTCCTTCGACTCGGAGATCTCCGGCGCCAGGTCCGTGATCGAACGCTACAAGAACGAGCCCAACGCCGACGATGTCGCCAAACGCCTGGTCGGGCAGGGCTACAACGGATGCTGGGTGTTGGCCCTGGGGACGAACGAGGCCGCTGACGTCGCCGTTGGCTCGTCGGTCGGCCTGTCGGATCGGGTCGACAGGATGATGGCGGACGTCGGCAGCATGCCGGTCCTCTGGGTGAACGTGAAGTCCCTGCTCGGGAGCGGACCCTACGCAGAGAACAACATGGCCGACTGGGACAACGCCCTCGTGAAGGAGTGCGCCAAGTATCCGAACATGCGGATCTTCGACTGGGCGTCGGTGGTCAACGACAGCTGGTTCATATCCGACGGCATCCACTTCACCAGCGCGGGCTACGCGGCCCGGTCGCAGATGATCGCCAACGCCCTGGCCAAGGCCTTCCCGGGGGCGGGCGCAGCTCCGAGCTCGAGCTGCGTGGTCCGGTAGGCAGTCGGCTCGTGCCGTCCCCACCGCCGAGCGAGAGACCCCAGCTCGTGCTCCGCCTCACCAGCTTCTCGGCCGCGCCGCGCCACGACTGGTCCGCTCTGGTCGACATGGCGGTCACCGCAGACGGCGCCGGGATCGATCGTGTCCTCGTGTCCGACCATGTCGTGTTCGGCGAGCACCTCGAACAGTACGGTCGCAGGGAGCTCGGCGGGATGGCCGGCGGGCGCCAGCCGACCGGGCCCGATGGCTACTGGCTCGAACCGATGACGCTGCTGGCCCTCCTCGCCGGTCGGACGACTCGGGTACGGCTTGGTACGGGCATCCTCCAGGCTGCACTCCGGCGCCCGGTGGTCCTGGCCAAGTCAGCCGCGACCCTGGACGCGCTGTCGGGGGGACGGCTCGACCTCGGCGTGGGTGTCGGCTGGCAGCGGGAGGAGTACGACGCCGCCGGTCTTCCATTCGAGGATCGCGGTCGTCTGCTCGACGAGTGCCTCATGGTGTGCCAGACGCTGTGGCGCGAGAGCCCGGCGTACTGCTCGTCAGAGAACCTGAGCTTCGGGCCCGTTCACAGCTATCCGCACCCCGTGCGGACGGCCGGGGTGCCGATCTGGATCAGCGGCACCCTCAACTCGCGCGTGGTCAGCCGCATCGCCCGCTTCGCCACGGGATGGATGCCGTGGGGCGACGAGATGATCGACCCCGCAGCGGCGGTCCCCAGACTGCGCGAGTCACTCGCCGCGCTCGGACGGGACCCGCGCGGAGTCCGGGTCCTGGGCGCATTGCGCCTGACCGAGGGACGGAGCGGGACGCTCGACCTCGATCGAACCATGGAGCAGGTGCCCAGTCATCTCGATGCCGGCATCACCGACTTCACGCTCGGGGGCAGGGTGCCTCGTTCGGCGGCAGAGGGCGCCGATGTCCTCCCTGCGGTGGTCGAGGCATTCCGTGCCGCCGCCGGGGCCTGAGACGTCGCCAGCGCACCTCCGGCCGGCCCGCCGAGCAAACGCGCCGGAGATTCGCTTCAATGGAGCTCGTAGGGCGAGGAGGACCTCCTGACGAGGTCATGGGCCTCGTGACGGGAAGGGGGCGGACGGGGAATGGCCATCTTCTTCCTCGTCACGGGGCTGGTCGTGGTCGCAATCCTGCTGTCCCAGGTGACCTGGTCATCGAAGCGGGGCGAACGACGGTCGGTCGAGGGCCACGAGCAGGCGATGGACGTCCTCCGGTCATTATCGAATCGCCCCATCAGCGCATCAGCCGCAGCAGGCGTCGAAGCGGACGACCGGACGAGCGCCGCGATCGGTGACGCCGCCGCCCCGCCGGCGGCGAGGATCGACGACCCGCCAGCGCCGCTCGTGGCCGCCAAGGAGACCGCCACGCCAGCGTTCGTCTTCCTGGCGGACGATGTCGGCGATCCCCTCGCCGGGCGCGGCGGGCTGGCGAGTCCGCCCTCGATCGACGACGTACCAAGCCGGCATCCTGCGCGCTCCGGCGCCATCCTCTCGGCGTTCTCGCGCACGATCGGAGAGCCTCGCGTCGGCATCGCCCTGGGCGTGGGCACGATCGTCGTCGTCGCGACCGTCGCCACCATATTGACCGGCATCATGTCGTCCTCGCCCAGCCGGAGCCAGCAGGTTCGCCAGGTCACCTCGCCCCCCGTCACGGACCAGCTCCCCCCTGCTCCGCCCCCGACGGTCGCGAGTCCGGGCCCGACCGAGGCGACCCCGTCAGCCTCGCTGCCAGCCACGCCAGTTACCAATTT
>DASXCO010000165.1 GCA_036491125.1 Acidimicrobiales bacterium
TGCCAGGACTCCCGCGGCCGCCACTGCGCCCGAGATGGCGAGGAGCATCGTCCAGCGGCCGAACCGAGGCAACGAGCGGAACGCGAGCAGCGTGGCCAGAAGGTCCCCGGCGTCAGCCAGGCCGCCGGCTTCCATCCAGCCACGGGACGGCGCGCCGCGATCCATGGCCAGGATGGCTCCGATCCCGAGGGCAACGTCACGGATGCCGAACGACCGGGCCAGCAGCTTGTCGGTGGGACGACCCATCCCACGCCCCAACAACGGCCTCATCACGAGGTTCGGGGCCAGGACGGTGGTCGCCCCGATAGCCATCCGCAGCCCGGCCACCCAACGGGCGTAGTCGCGTGCCTGCTCTTTGGTCACGGCGCCTTCATAGCACCTCCCGCCATCAGCTCCGCTCCCCACCATGTGCGGCGTCGGGGCAGACCGAATGGTAGGGGCACGTCCGGCAAACCCGCTCGGCGCTGACACCCCGCCACTCCCGCTCGTCGCCGACCGCGGCGGCGAGGCCGATGAGCTCGGCCGAGATCTCCGCCAGGTCCTCGGCGTCGGGCTCGAAGGGGTCCGGATCGTCGGAGGCCTCGGGCGCCAGGTGCTCGTGGCGCAGCCGAAGCTGGAGCCCGAGCTCGTCGGCCATCGGCGCCAGCAGCCACGCCTGCACCCGGGCTTCGGCACTCTCGCGCAGCGAGGCCACGTGCGGCATGCCGCACTTGTAGTCACGGGCGTCGAGGAGCCCGTCGTGAGACCACACGGCATCGATCGTCCCGGTCACCATGAGCAGCGGCCGGGCACCGAACCAGCCCCGGGCAAGCTCTCGCTCGTGGCCGACCGACATGGCTCCGCGGGGACAGCGGCGGGCATGGCGATCGAGAAATCCCAGCGTCCTGGCGGCATCGACGCCGTCAGCTCCAGCGTGGCTCTCGGCCAGGTCGGACATCCAGGCCGCGTCGCCACACCGCTCTTCGCGGTGGAGTCGGTGCAACAGCTGGTGGACGAGCAGCCCTTCGTTGGCGCCGCCCGGCCCCGCGTCGGTGCCGGGTAGCGACAGCAGGTGGCGGGCTCGAAAGGCCCGCCGACACCGGTACCAGTTCTCCACGGCCGTCGGGCTCAGGCGCACGATGTCGCCGACGAGGTCCTCTCCACGGACGTCGTCGAGATGGGTCGGCGGGACGGGCGGGCCCGCGCCGCGGTGGGCCGGGCAGTCCTCGGCGTGCCGGCACATGCCACACCCCTGGCCGATCTGGGCCGACGGCGAGCGGGCTCGTTCCCGGACGACCCCCACCCGCTCGTCGACCAGCGCCGCCAGACCGGGGAGGTCTCGGGACCACTCGATCTCCCACTCGTCGGCGTCGGCACCCAACAGGTCGACGTGGCGTACCCGGAGACGCTGGCCCGATGCCAGGCGCGCCAGACGCAGCACGGCACAGAGGACCTTGGCGCTCCGCGCGGGGTCGGCGCACACCCGACCACCCCAGAGCTCGAGCTGGCGGAGCTCCAGGTTGCCGGCGGCGTCCTCGACGGTCAGATCGATGGCGCCACCGACAGTGAGGTTCCGCTTCGGCCAGTAGTCGGGCCTGCTGGGTCCGTGGCCGACGGCGCGGACGTCCTGGCCACCGAAGTGCCGGACGTAGCCGGCACCCGCCTCCTCGAAGATGGCTGCCTCCTCGGGGAGCAGGTTCGAAGGAGGATCGAAGTCGTCGGGCCCAGGCGCCCGCAGCTGCCGGTGAGCCGCCGTGGCCCTGGCCACGAGGGCGTTGCGGATACGCCATCGATTGAACGCAGTTCGCGTGCCTGGTCGCTCCTCGATCTCGCAGGCCAGCCACCGCGGGCACGCCCGCTCAGCGGCCTCGAGGCACAGCGGCGTCACCTTGGCGGGAGCGGGTGTCACCCTCGATCGCTTCGGCGCACGAATGACGATGGTACTGACGGGGTGGGCGGCGATCGCGGAACGAAAATTCCTCCAAGTTTTCCGCCAACAGCATCGCCCACCGCCATAGACTCCGGCGATGGCTCGCGTTATGGCGGTGGCGAACCAGAAGGGCGGGGTTGCCAAGACCACGACCGTGCACGCGCTGGGGGTCGCGCTCACCGAGCTCGGCGAACGTGTGCTGCTGGTCGACCTGGATCCCCAGGCGTGCCTCACGTACTCGGTGGGACTCGACCCTGACACCCTGGCTCGGTCGGTGCACGACGTCTTCGTCCGACGCGTGCCGGTCAAAGAAGTGCTGCAGTCCGTCGACGGCGTCGACGTGGTGCCAGCGACGATCGACCTCGCTGGCTCCGAGGTGCTGCTCCTCACCCGCACCGGTCGGGAACACGCCCTGGCCAGAGCGCTGGAGCCATTGCAAGGTGGTTACGACACCGTGCTCGTGGACTGCCCGCCGTCGCTGGGCGTGCTCACCATCAACGGGCTCACTGTCGCCGACGAGGTCCTCGTGCCGCTGCAGTGCGAGGCCCTGAGCCATCGTGGCGTGGCCCAGCTCCTCGACACCATCGAGGACGTGCGGACATTCGCCAACTCCGATCTCGCCGTGCGGGGGATCATCGCCACCATGCTCGACTCGAGGACCCGCCATTCACGGCAGATCCTCGGCGACGTGCGCGATCGGTATGCGCTGCCGGTCCTCGATCCTCCCGTGGGCAAGTCCATCCGCTTCGCCGAGGCGCCCGCCCGCGGACGCTCGATCCTCCGCCACGCCCCTAGCTCGCCGGGCGCCGAGGCGTACCGGGCCCTGGCTCGGACCCTCCACGCCGACCAGAACGGGCGGGAGACGGTGGGGAGCTGAGATGGCTGGCGGTTCCGATCCCCTGGGCCGGCGGGCCCTCTTCTGGGCTCCCGGCGTGCGCTCGGAGGAACACGACCACGAGGCTCCCGAGGCGTCGGGTCGGCGCGCCCTGTTCTCGGCCCCTGAGCCCCGGCCCGGGACCATGGTCCTCGTGTGCTCCTCGTGCGGGGTCCACACGCGGATGACCTACGCCGACTTCGTCCGCCGTCACTTCCCGTTCTGGCTCTGGGTCCCCGGGCGCAGGTACTCCCGCCTGCTCCCCTGCCCCGCCTGCCGCCGGCGCACCTGGCTGGAGGCCGTTTTCCGCGATTGAGCGACCGAGCGACTCAGCGTCTGAGCGGTTGAGCAGCTGAGAACCCGCCGGTCAGATCCCTCGGAACTTGGGGTCGCGTTTCTGGCTGAAGGCCGAGACGGCCTCGGCCGTGTCGGCGGTCGAGAAGTTCAGCGCCTGACAACGGGCCTCGTCCTCCACGGCCTCCTCCATCGAGGTGGCCATGCCGTTGTTGAGCATCGTCTTGGTCATCGAGAGCGCCAGCGGGGGTCCGGCGGCGAGGGTCCGGGCCCAGTCGTCGACGAAGCTGTCGAGCTCCGCGGGCGGGACAACCCGGTTGACCAACCCGATGTCAGCCGCCTCCTTGGCGGAGACGATCTCGGCGAAGAAGGCCAGCTCCTTGGCCCGGTGGAGCCCGATCAGCCGGGGAAGCAGCCACGAGCCGCCGAAGTCCACCGACAGGCCGCGCCGGGAGAAGATCTCCGAGAAGCGGGCCTCCTCCGATGCCACGATCAGGTCGCAGCCCAGGGCGAGGTTGCAGCCCGCTCCGGCCGCGATCCCGCCGACCTTGGCGATGGTCGGCTTCGGCATGCGATGCAAAGCCAGAGCCACGTCGCCGACCCGGCGCATGCGCACCAAGCCATGGTCTCCGCCGTCGGACACCCCGCTCAGGTCCTGGCCCGAGCAGAACGCACCTCCGGCGCCGGTGACGATCAGCACGCGGTCCTCGGTGCTCCGGGCGACGGCCTCGAAGGTCTCCCACAGCTCGATCCACATCGTGTCGTTGATGGCGTTCTTGCGGTCGGGCCGATCCATGGTCACCGTCACGACCCCGTCGGCGCGCTCCACGCGGAGAGTCTCCATGGGCCCGAACGATAGCTACGGACGGGCGGTGCTGGCGTCGAGCGCGAAGTCGAGCGCGGCCTCGAGGTCGGACCACAGGTCCTCCACGTGCTCGATGCCGACGCTGACGCGGACCAGGCCAGGCGGCGTCGCCTCCTCACCCTCCCAGCGCTGGCGCCGCTCGAGCAGCGTCTCCACCCCACCCAGGCTCGTGGCGTGCACGCAGAGGCGCACCGCGCCACAGAGGGCGTCGGCGACCCGAGCGCCGCCGTGCACCTCGAAGGACAGCATGGCGCCGAACCCGTCCATCTGGCGCGAAGCCAGCTCGTGGCCCGGATGGTGGACGAGGCCTGGATAACGGACGACGGAGACCCCTGGGTGGGCAGCCAGGCGGCGGGCCAGCTCGGCGGCGTTGGCCTGGGCCCGCTCGAGGCGGACGTCGAGCGTCCGCACGCCGCGGAGGGCCAGGAAGGCCTCGACCGGCCCGGGTACGCCCCCGTGCAGGCTCCGGCGCCGGTGGAGTGCCGCGCCCCAGTGGTCAGGGTCAGCGACAACGGTGGCCCCCATCACCAGGTCGGAGTGACCAGCCAGGAACTTGGTCACGCTGTGCACCACCACGTCGGCCCCCAGCTCGAGCGGGCGCTGGAGCAGGGGCGTGGCGAACGTGTTGTCGACCACCACCGGGACGCGAACCGCCCGGGCCCCCTCGCAGAGAGCGGCCAGGTCGGCGATCGCCATCATGGGATTGGTCGGGGACTCACACCACAGCAGGTCGGCGCCGTCGATGGCGGCCAGCGTGGAGGAGGTGTCGGTGATGTCGACCAGCCTGACGCGGAGCCGGTCGCGTCCTGCCAGGTCGCCAAGGAGTCCCCGAGTACCCAGGTAGGCGTCCTGGGGCGCCACGACGAGCGCTCCGACCGGCAGGGTCTCGAGGACCGCGGCGATCGCGGCCAACCCCGATGCGAACACGAGCGCTTCACCGCCCTCGAGCGACCCCAGCACTTCCTCCAGGGCGTCCCAGACGGCGTTGCCCTCCCTCCCGTATGAGAGGGGGCCGTCGGCGCGAAAGGTCGAGGCGAGGGGGACGGCCACGTTGACTGGCGCCCCCGCGACCGCTGCGCCCCGGCCCGAGGCCACGGCGACCGAGGCCGGGTGCAGCGACGGGCTCAGAACGCCCCCTCGACCACCTCGACGACGTCACCCAGCACCGAGGCCACGTCGAACCGCACCACCCCGGCGTGGCGTGGGCTCTCCTCGAGCCACCGCGCCGCGGCTCGGCGGACGCGTGCCTGCTTGGCCGGCGTCACCGCCTCGACGGGCGCCCCGAAGGCGGTCGATGAACGGGTCTTGACCTCGCAGACGACGACCAGGTCGCCGCGGCGCAGCACGAGGTCCAGCTCGCCCCGGGGACAGCGCCAGTTGCGAGCCACCACCTCGAATCCGCCTGACCTGTACCGCTCGGCCACGGTCTCCTCACCGTGGGCGGCGAGCTCCTGGCGCCCGGCCACTCGCTCCAAGGCTCAGAGCTCCTTCTCGGGGAGCTCCTCCACGTTGACGTCCTTGAAGGTGACGACCCGGACGGAGGAGACGAATCGGGCGGGCCTGTACATGTCCCACACCCAGGCGTCGTTCAGTTGGATCTCGAAGTGGGGATGGCCGGCCTCCCCCTTCGCGTCCATGCTCACGTGGTTGGCCAGATAGAACCGCCGGTCGGTCTCGACGACATAGCGGAACATCGGCAGCACGGCGCGGTACTCCTGGTAGAGAGCCAGCTCGATTTCGGCCTCGTAACGCTCGAGGTCCTCAGCGCTCATCAGTCATTCTCAGGCCTCGCTGGAGCGGGTTCCCCTCGACGGCCAACTGTAGGGCGCCGGTACCCCGCTCCGCCCCTCCAGCAGCCCGGCCCGCCGTACGAGGGCCCCGGTCGCCGGGGCACCCTGGGCGAGCGCCGTCCCCGGGCCGCAACCAACCAGCATCGCCGGCGCCGGCGGGGTCAGCGGACGACCCGCTTCTCCTTGATAC
>DASXCO010000166.1 GCA_036491125.1 Acidimicrobiales bacterium
CTTGGCGCCGACGTCACCGACAATCCGCTGCTGCCGCGCCGCGGCACGGTCGACGTCAGGCCGGTCGATGCGGACCCGGCACTCCTCGACCGCTTGGCGGTCCCCGTCTGATGCTGCAACCGAGCGGCGACAAGAGACCGCGACTCACCGCAGCTTGTGGCGGGCCACCTTGCCCAGCGAGGAGCGGGGCAGCCGGGCGACGAGGACCAACTCCCGGGGCGCGGCGTAGGCGGGCAGCTGATCGGCCACAAAGGTGCGCAACGATCCGAGATCTGGTGGTTCGGCGGGGTCGCTGGGGACGACCCACGCGACCACCCGGTCGCCCCATTCCGGGTCGGGCCGGCCGCCCACCGCCACCTCGCTGACCAAAGGGTGGGTCGCGATCGCCGCCTCGACGGCGTGGGGCCACACGTTGTCGCCGCCGGTAATCACGAGCTCCGAGATGCGGCCCAGGACCGAGATCCGTCCGTCCGGCTCGACCGTTCCCGCATCGCCGGTGGGAAGCCACCCGTCCGAGGTCTTGGGGTCGTGGCCGTCGCGATAGCAGCGCAGCAGCATCGGCCCGCGGAGCATGATCTCTCCCTCGACGACCCGCGCCTCGACGCCGTCGAGCGTTCGCCCGTCATACACGACCCCGCTACCCGTCTCGGTCATGCCGTAGGTCGTGATCACGTTCGCCGGAAGGCTGGGGGGCGGCCTGCTACCACCGAGCACCACGGCGCGAAAGAGGCCAGCATCAACCCGGGCGAGAGTGGCGGGTACGAGGGCCACGAGGGTCGCGCCATCAACGCGAGCAGCTCTTGCCACCTCGCCGGCGTCGAAGCGAGGGACCACGCTCAACCTGGTCTCCGTGAGAAGGGCACGGGTGATCACTGCCAACCCGCCGACGTGAGCCACCGGGAGGCAGGCCAGCCACCGATCGGACCGGGCATCGACACCGAGGCGGGTGCTGGTGGCCGTGGCCGAGCTGGCCACCGCGTCGCGGGTGAGCACAACTCCCTTCGGCTCGCCCGTCGTGCCGCTCGTGGCGACGACAAGGCAGTCGCCGGCCTCGACCGGCAGGCTGCGTCGACGATTCCATCGCTCACCGTGGCCGTCGACCACCATCTCCGGTCGGAGAACGTCCAGGAGCCGATCGGTAGCACGGGGCGGGAGACGGGTGTCGACCGGGAGCACGGCGTCCCCGGCGTCCCAAGCTCTGCGCAGCTCGGTCACGAACCCCGGACCGCCGGGCATCGCCAAGGCGACAAGGGAGGGCACGGCGGACTACGGTAGCCCACTGTACGAGTAACTACTCTAGGAGTAGCAGCTTGGGAAGTATTCGTTCGGGAAGCGCAAGCTCGGGAAGCACTAGCTCGGGAGAAGCCGGGCTCACGGCGTCGACGACCCAGCCCAACTGGGTCTCATCGGGCGACTACGGAGACATCGCCTACGAGACCGCCGAGGGGATCGCCAAGATCACGATCTGCCGGCCCGAGGTCCGCAATGCCTTTCGGCCCCGCACCCTGTTCGAGCTGAGTCACGCCTTCAACGCCGCCCGCGACGATCCGCAGGTCGGGGTGATCGTCCTGACCGGCCAGGGTGACAAGGCCTTCTGCTCGGGTGGGGACCAGCGTGTCAGGGGTGACGACGGCTACGTCGACGACCACGGCGTCGGTCGCCTGAACGTGCTCGATCTCCAGATCCAGATCCGTCGCACCCCGAAGCCCGTGGTGGCCATGGTCGCCGGCTACGCCATCGGCGGCGGCCACGTCCTGCACGTGGTGTGCGACCTCACGATCGCGGCCAACAACGCCCGCTTCGGCCAGACTGGTCCCCGGGTGGGATCATTCGACGGGGGCTACGGCTCCGGCCTGCTGGCGCGCGTCGTCGGACAGAAGAAGGCCAGGGAGATCTGGTTCCTCTGCCGCCAGTACGACGCGGACGAGGCGCTCGCCATGGGTCTGGTGAACGCCGTCGTGCCGCTCGATCAGCTCGAGAACGAGACCGTGGAGTGGTGCCGACGCATGCTCGAGCACTCGCCGCTGGCCCTGCGGATGATCAAGGCCTCCTGCAACGCTGTCGACGACGGATTGGCGGGCATCCAGCAGCTGGCCGGAGACGCCACGCTGCTGTACTACTCGTCCACCGAGGCGCAGGAGGGGCGTGACGCCTATCTGCACAAGCGCGCTCCCGACTTCGCTCGCTTCCCCCGGCGTCCGTGAGGGTCGCGTGCGACCCGGGAGCAACCGTTGGGTGCTGGGGGCGAGGCCGAGGACGCTGCCGGCTGCAATAGCGCCCGTCCTGGTAGGCACCGCGGTCGCCGCCAGCGAGGGACCGCTGCGAGCGTGGAGGGCGGTGGCGGCACTGGTGGTCGCCCTCGCTCTCCAGGTCGGCGTCAACTACGCCAACGACTACCAGGACGGGACCAGAGGCACCGACAGTGAACGCGTGGGTCCGACCCGCTTGGTGGCCTCCGGCCTGGCCGCGCCGGCCCAGGTCCGTGCCGCTGCCGTCCTCTCGTTCGCCGTCGCCGCCGCCGCTGGGGCGGCCCTGGCGATCGCCGTACAGCCGTGGCTGCTGCTCGTCGGGGCCGCCAGCATCGGCGCGGCGTGGGCCTACACCGGCGGACCCCGCCCCTATGGGTACCGCGGCTGGGGCGAGATCTTCGTGTTCGTGTTCTTCGGGGTCGTAGCCACGACGGGCTCTGCTTTTGTGCAGGCGGGACACGTGTCGGGCCTGGCCCTGGCCTCATCGGTACCGCTCGGCCTGCTCGCTGCTGCGCTCCTTGCCGTCAACAACCTTCGCGACCGTCCGCGTGACGCGCTGGCAGGCAAGCGCACGCTCGCAGTACGCCTTGGAGACCACGGAGCCCGGCGCTTCTACGTCGCCTTGGTGAGTGTTGCCCTGCTCTGTCCGGTCTTCATCGCCATTGACCGTCCACGAGCGCTGATCGCGCTGGCTGTCGCTCCACTGGCAGTCCGCCCGATCCGGCGAGTGCTCTCTGGCGCACAAGGCCTCCCTTTGGTGGCGGCCCTCGGTGACACCGCTCGTCTGCAGATCGTGTTCGCCGGCACCCTCGCTCTGGGGGTGTGGCCCCGCTGAACACCGACCTATTGGCGCGGCGCGGTCGTCTCCGATCGACCGAGGAACGGCTCGACCACGGCGAGGAGCGCCTCTGGGCGTTCGAGGTGGACGGCATGGCCGGCGTCGGGAACCAGCGCCAGCTCGGCGTTCGACCCGATGGCGGTCACCATGGTCTTCGCCAGATCGCAGAACACCGCGTCCTTCGCGCCGGCGACCACGAGCACCGGCATGACCAACCCGTGGAGCCGCGACCACAGGGGTTCCTGGGCGCCCGTCCCGGCGAGCCGCAGGCTGGCCGCCAGTCCCTCCACTGTGTTCTCGCGCCGGGCGTCGAGCTGGGCCTCGGTTGGCCCGAGCGAGGCAAACAGCGGGCCTGCCAGCCACCGGTGGAGGAACTCCTCGAGCCCGATCTGCTCGAGCTCGGCCGCCAGGCGATCGTCCGCCGATCGCCGCCGTTGCCGCTCTTCGGCATCCGCGATGCCAGCGGTGCCGCTGACCAGCACCAGGGACCGGACGAGCGTGGGCGCATCGAGGGCCAGCTGCAGGCAGAGGCGGGCACCCATCGAGTAGCCGAGGTAGCTCGCCTGCCCGGCGACGGCGCCGATCAGTCGAGCCCCTGTTGGCACGTCGGCGGTGAGCTCCGACGAGCCCCCGTGGCCGGGGGCGTCGACGCGGAATACCTCGAAACGCCGGGCCAGGGCGAGACCTACCGGGCCCCACGACTGCCGCGTCTGGGTGAATCCGTGGACCAGGACCGTGCGGGGACCGGACCCCTCGACCTCGGCATGCAGCACGGAGTCATCGTTGCACCACCGACGGGTGGGCCGGGTGCGATGGCGAGGCCGTGGACATAGCCGCAACGTTCTGCGCCACCCTGGTCGACGAGTGGCGCCGCGCCGGGGTGACCGACGCGGTGGTGACGCCGGGCTCGCGCTCGACGCCGATGCTGCTGGCGCTGCGCGCCGAGGAACGGATCCGGCTGCACGTCTTCCTCGATGAGCGCTCGGCGGCGTTCTTCGCCCTTGGAATCGGGCTGGCGTCCGGCCGGCCCGCGGTCGTGGTGACCACGAGCGGCACGGCGGCAGCCGAGCTGCTCCCAGCTGTGACCGAGGCCCACCACGCTGCGGTCCCGCTCATCGCCTGCACCGCGGACCGGCCTCCGGAGGCGCACGGGGTCGGCTCTCCCCAGACGATCGACCAGTCGCGCCTTTACGATCCGGCACTGCGCTGGCGCGCCGACCCGGGCGTGCCAGATCATTCCGGGGAGAGCACGTGGCGCTCGCTCGGCGCTCGAGCCTTCTGCGAGGCGGTCGGGGCGAGCGGGCGGCCAGGTCCAGTTCACCTCAACCTCCCCTTCCGGGAGCCCCTCGTCGGTGAGCCCGGCTCGCTGCCGGCCGGTCGGGCCGACGGGGCGCCCTGGCACCGATCGGTGCGCTCGGGGCTGCCTTCACCGTCCACCATCGCCGAGCTGATCCGGCAATCCTCCAACCGCCGAGGTGTCATCGTGGCCGGTGCTGGCTCCGGCGATCCTGACGGCGTGCACGAGCTGGCGGGCGTCCTCGGCTGGCCGGTGCTGGCCGATCCCCGCTCCGGCTGTCGCCGGCCTGGGCGGACCACCATTGCCGCCTTCGACGCCCTGCTCCGGCACGGTCCTCTGGCCACCGAGCTGACCCCCGAGGTCGTGCTGAGGGCAGGGGCACCGCCGGCGTCCAAGGTTCTGGCCGGATGGCTGGCGACCTCCGGCGCCGACCAGGTGGCCGTCGAGACGTACGGCTCATGGCTCGATCCCGAGCGAACGGCCCACGTGGTCGTCGAGGCCGATCCCGGTGCGACGTTCCGGGCCATGGCCCACAACCGGCCCGCCCCCTGTTCGCCCGGCTGGCTCGAGGCCTGGGCTGCCGCCGAGTCCACCGCCCAGGAGGCCGTCGATGGCGTGTTGGCCCGCCATCGGACGGCGACCGAGCCAGGGATCGCCCGGGCTCTGGTCGATTGTCTTCCCCACGAGACCACGCTCGTCGTGTCGTCCTCGATGCCGGTCCGCGATGTCGAGTGGTTCGCCAGGCCGCGTGGGGACGTGCGCGTGCTCGCCAACCGGGGGGCCAACGGCATCGACGGCGTCGTGTCCACCGTCCTCGGCGCCGCCGCCAGCCGTCCCGGCCGCCCGACCGCCGGGCTCCTCGGCGATCTCGCCCTGTTGCACGACGCCGGAGCGCTGCTCGGCGCCGCTCTTCGAGGGCTGAACTGCGTCATGGTGGTCGTGGACAACGACGGCGGGGGCATCTTCTCGTTCCTGCCCCAGGCCTCGGCGCTAGCCGAGGATGATTTCGAGCGCCTTTTCGCCACGCCCCATGGTCTCGACCTGGCCGGCCTGGCGCGGCTCCATGGCCTCGCCACCAGTGAGGTCGACCGGGTCGACGAGCTCGACCGGGCCGTGCAGGCCGGGTTCAAGGCGGCAGCGACGACCGTGGTCGTGGTCCGCACCGAGCAACGGGCGAACGTGCGCATACACGACGAGCTCCAGGCTGCCGTCGCCGCTGCCCTCGAAGGAGCGGGCCGCCGAGGAGGCTGACGAGTACCGGGTGTGACGGTCTGCGGACTCTCGCCTGCGAGCGGGCAGCCTCAGGGCCGCACGATGGCGTTGAGCATGGGCTGGAGCTTCAGCTCGGTCTCGGCCAGCTCCGCCTCGGCGACCGACTCAGCGACGATCCCCGCTCCGGCCACCAGGCGGGCGGTACCGCCGGCCAGCTCCGCCGAGCGTATGCCGACCGCCCACTCACCGTCTCCGGCCGCGTTCACCCATCCGACCGGTCCCGCATAGCGCCCGCGGTCGATCCCCTCCACCGCAGCGATGTGGGCTAAGGCGGCCTCGGTCGGGGTCCCCGCCACTGCCGGCGTCGGGTGCAGCGCCAACGCCAGCTCCAACGCCGATGGGCGCGTGTCAGTGAGCCGGCCCTCGATGGCAGTGCCGAGATGGGCGACGATCCCGACGGGAACGAGCGAGGGAGCGTCGGGGACCTCGAGGACGTGACAGAAGCGAGTGAGCGTCCTCTCCACGGCATCGACCACGAGGCGGTGCTCCTGACGCTCCTTGACCGAGGTCATCAGCGAGGACTCGGCGTCGAGATCGGAGCCCGGCGTGCCGTGCCGCGAGGCGGTGCCGGCGAGGGGCTGGGACCGTACCCTCTCACCTTCACGGGCGACGAGCAGCTCCGGACTGGCGCCAACGAACCCATCGGCGGCGAAGACCATGCAGGACGGATACGCAGCTCCGAGGCGTCGCACCACCTCGGCCACCGGGATAGTGCCGTTCGCTGTCACCGCCACCACGCGAGCGAGCACGACCTTGCCGAGACGGCCGGCAGCCACGGCCCGAGCCGCATCGGCAACCTGCTCGGTCCAGCGGCGCACATCGGTCACTGACCGCACCACGTAATCTGTCGGCCGCACCGAATCGCTCACACCTGAGCGCTCGTCCTCCCACCGGGCCGCGCCGACGGCAGACTCGAGGTCGGGGTCGGAACCGGTGATGGTGAGCGAAGTCGCGCCGTCGTGCTCGCGCCGCACCAGCAGCTCGGGAACGATCAGTTGACCCTCTATCGAACCCGAGAACGGAAGAGCCCCGACTGCGACCGGCGGGTGCGCACCGTCCGCCTCGATCGCGGAGAGGATCTCGCTGACATCTGCCGCCGCCAACTCCGGTCGCCCGGGAGCCACTCTCACCCTCGCCGCCACTCCCCTGCCGGCAAAGCCCGTCCCCGCCTTCTGCCAGAGCACGCCGTGCTGCCCCGCAACACAAGCCAGGTCTACTTCGGACCCAAGCTCGAACGTCCTCGCAACCAGTGCCCCGCGCCTTGCCAGTCCTGCGCGGCCCGTCACGATCTCGTCCCGACAAGCAGCTGCACGATGCCGCCCGAGAGCATGTGCCGACGAGTGTCCGGAAAGCCTGCAGCGGCGACCATGGCAACGAGCGAGTCCGGAGGCGGCAGGTAGGCGACGGAGCGGGGCAGGTAGCGGTACGCCGCCCCGTCGGACAGCACCGCTCCGAGCCGGGGCACCACCTCGGTGAAGTACACGCGGTGGCCGAGCCGCAGAGCAGGGTTGGTCGGCTCGGCCACTTCCAGCAGCGCGATGCGACCGCCCGGACGCACGACCCGGGCGAGCTCGGCCAGGAACACGTCGAGGCTCACCAGATTCCGGAGAGCGAACCCACAGGTCGCACCGTCGACCGATGCCTTCCCCAGCGGGAGGACGTCCACGTCGCCCCGAACCAGCGGCGCCAGGGTGTGGGCGGCCCCGAGCATGCCCGCAGACAGATCGACCCCGAGGGCGGCGAGCTCCGCCCGCCCGAGCTCCACACACAGGTCACCCGTCCCGCAGGCGAGGTCGACCACGATCGCCCCGCGCGGCAACCCGAGGGCGGCCACGGTGCGGCGGCGCCAGCTCCGGTCGAGGCCAAACGTGATGAGCCGGTTCATGCGGTCATAGCGGGGGGCGATGGCGTCGAACATCGCCGTCACGCGGCGCGACTTCTCGGCGCCCTGAGGCAGGGAGTCTGTCGCGTCCAAGGTCACCTCTCCACCGCCAAGGGCCACTCGAGACGACGCAACGCCTCGGATCGCACCGCCGCCACCTCGTCCTGATCGCCGACCGCCTCGATGTGCTCCTGGGCCACCGCCAGCAGTGTTCGCCGGAAGTGGTGGGCGACCAGGGAGACGGTCGCCGGCAAGAGAGCATCGAAGGCCTGGACGAGGCGGGCTGCCGCCTCGGCATCCTCCGCTCCCTCACCGCGAAGGGCGTGGCGAACGTGTTCGTCGAAAAGCTCGACCGCCCGCTCTGCCAGCGCCCGTGCCGACCGGCCGTGCAGGCGGGCCAGCTCGAGAACATCACCGAGGGGCAGTCCGTACTCGAGAAGCCGCAGACCCGCCCGCAAGGCGGCGCTGTCCGCGTCGGTGTATCGGCTTTCCCCCTCGTGGCGGCGAGGGATGAGGACCCCTTCCCTCTCCAGGGCCTCCAGCAGGGCCACGGGCACCCCGGCCCGCTCCGCCAGCTCGGAGAGAGTGAGGAACTCCTCGGGCGAGCCGTCGGGGCGCCGTTCGTCGGCCCCTCCGACCACGGCTTCCACGAGAGCTTCATCAGCGCGGCCGAGCTCCTCGCGGATGATTCGGCCGATCACGCCGAGGGTGAAGCCGCGCCCTCGGAGCCGACGGATCTCTCGCAACCGCTCCAAGTGGTCGTCGTCGTAGATCGCCACCCGACCGGTGCGCCTGGGCGGGGGCAGGAGCCGCTTGGCCTGGTAGAAGCGGATCGTATCGACCGAGACCATGGCCGCCCGAGACAGCTCTTCCACGCGGTACTCCACCCGACCACTCTAAGAGTAATCACTCGAAGAAAGCGAGCCGAACGACCGCAGGCGTCGCGCGCCTCGTCACTCGACGAGGGGCTTCGCCATCATTGAAGAGAAATGCGAGCGGAAACATCGCGGGTCTTTTTGCGGATCACTATCGCCCCTTATGTTCGGTAGCCCTCCACCAAGGTGTGGTGTCGCTTCTCCCGACAGGACCCATCCGCTGTCTCGAGGGCCTTGTCAGAGTCGTCCCCGACCCTTACGCTAATCGCTGTCGGCCAGGTATCTCTGGTGCGGACGGTGGGCGGATTGGGCACGCAGCACGTCTATTGCAGCTGACATGCCGCGGGAGTTGTCCAATATGAGAAGAAAGTTCCCTCCTCGGGGGCCGGCGAAGGCATCTATGGGGGACATTGCACCGCCCAGCAGGCCCGGGGGGCATCGGCACGTGGCTGATGCACCACCCGAATAGCTGATCACCGAATGACGACGGTCTCTGCTGAAGACGGTGCTATGGCGCCAGGTTGCTCCCATCCGCTTCGTGTAGCCCTGGTCGACAGCGACGAGCTCACCCTGGCCGGCCTGCAGAGCATGCTGGCTCGTCATCGCGACCTGGTCGAGGTGGTGGGCACGGTCCCGGTCACTGCGGACCTCGTTGTCGGCCTCGCTGAGGTCGGAGCTGAGATCGCGCTGGTCGAGGTGCAGCTCCTTGCGACGAGTGAGGTCGAGCCGTCCACGTCGCTGATGGCCGAGGAAGCCCCCTTTCAGGTGGTGATCTTCACCTACGAGGCCGACGGGCGAAGCGTGTCGGAGGCCCTCCGCCTCGGCGTTTCGGGCTACCTGCTGAAGTCGCTGAGCGGTGATCAGCTGGTTGACTACCTACTGCAGATCCGCGACGGAGCGGTGCTCCTCGATCCAACCCTTGCCACCCGGATCACCCTGGGCGCCGCAAACATGGACGGCGAGCATTGGCCCGGCCTCGAGCTCGGCCTATCCCGGCGAGAGAGTGAGGTCCTGGGCCTCCTCGTCGACGGGTTGAGCAATCGGGCCATCGCCGACGAGCTCGTCGTGGGAGAGGAGACGGTCAAGACCCATCTGCGCTCCATCTACAAGAAGCTCGAGGTGAAGGACCGAGCCCAAGCCGTCGCCCACGTGCTTCGCCGAGGCGTCTTCACCTGAACATGCGGGGGCGTGCTGTTCGCGTCGTCGGCGGTGCGTCGGACGACCGAGGAGTGACCAATCCGTGAACGCGGACGGGGACGGGACGGGGACCTTCTGCCGGGCGAGATCCGACCCTCGAACCACCATTTGGGTTCGTTCCACGCGATTCGCTGGTCGAGCAGGTCCACCAATCCGGGCGACGATTCGCATAATCTGTTGCTGCTCATTTCAACCTCTAGCGGCGCGAGGTGGACGGACATGGGGCAGAAGCTGGGACTTGGGGCCATCGTCGTCCTGGTCGGCTGGTTTGTCGTGACAGCCCCCGACCCCGCGGCTACAACGGTGCGACATGCCGCCGACAGCGCGGGACACGTCCTGCACCAGATATCGGTGTTCGTTCGAGATATCTGGCCATGAACCTCGACCGGTACCTGCTCCCCGGCGAGCA
Organism: Acidimicrobiales bacterium; assembly: GCA_036491125.1. Classification (NCBI taxonomy): domain Bacteria; kingdom Bacillati; phylum Actinomycetota; class Acidimicrobiia; order Acidimicrobiales; species Acidimicrobiales bacterium. The sequence goes on from DASXCO010000166.1 coordinate 10,020, forward strand.
GCGGGTCGTGGTCGTGCGCCGGCACCCGGCGATGTTCGCCCGTCTCGCGGTGGCGACATTCA
>DASXCO010000167.1 GCA_036491125.1 Acidimicrobiales bacterium
TGCTCGACGGTCGCACGGGCGGCGGCCGCCCAGGTGAAGCGCTCGAGCACGCGGGCTCGGCCGGCGGCCCCGATGCGGGCCCGGAGCCCAGGTTGGTCCAGGGCGGTGCCGATCGCCATGGCCAGAGCGCTCGGATCGCCGGGCGGCACCAGCAGCCCGGTGACGCCATCGGTACCGACCACCTCGGGCAGCGCCCCACCGGTCGTGGCCACCACCGGCACACCGCAGGCCATGGCCTCGACGGCCGGCAGCGAGAAGCCCTCGTAGAGCGAGGGCACGACCGCCACCTCGGCCTCGGCGTACAGCTGCACGATGCGCTGGTCGGTCACCTTGCTCACGAAGCGCACGGCTTCCTCGAGCCCGAGGCGCTTGATCGTGGCGCCGACCTGGCTGGCGGCGCGAGGCTCGCCGATCACGACGAGCTCGGCGGGGCGTTCGGTGCGGACCTTGGCCAGGGCCTCGAGCAGCGGGACGAGGCCCTTCAGCGGCACGTCGGCGCTGGCGGTCGTCATCAGGCGGCCGGGCACCCGGGCGACACCGGGCTGCGGGCGAAAAAGCGTGTCGTCAACGCCCACCGGCACCACGGACAGCCGCGACGGCGCCACGCCCATGTGCTCGACGATGTCGGACCTCGACGATGCCGAAACGGTCACGACGCGAGGAAGCTGGCGGGCGACCTCGAGCTGCATGCCGACGAACCCATACCAGCGCCTGAGGATGAGGCGGCGGCGGAGGCTCCGGGCGTGGGCCAGCTCCAGGTCGCGGTCCACCGTGATCGGATGGTGCACGGTGGCGACGATGGGCCAGCCGTCCTCCATCATTCCCAGCAGGCCCCGACCCAGGCACTGGTTGTCGTGGACGATGTCGAAGTCGTCCCGCCGCCCCGCCAGGACCTTCCGCGCCCGCAAGCTGAAGGTGAGCGGCTCGGGGAACCCGGCGGTGCACATGAGGGCGAACTCGAGCACGTCGACGCGGCTGCGCACCTCGCGGGGGTGGGGGATCCGAAAGGGGTCCGGCTCTCGGTACAGGTCGAGGCTGGGCACCTCGACGAGCGGCACGTCATCGTCGAGGAGCGGGTACGGGGGGCCGGCCAGGACCTCGACGTGGTGGCCGAGGGCGGTCAGCTCCCTGGTGAGATAGCGGGTGTACACACCTTGACCCCCCGAGTGCGGGTTGCCCCGATAGGCGAGGAACGCGATCCGGAGCCGTCGGGGAGACCCATGCATGAGCGGAGAGCCTCTCCTGAGGTGGGGCAGCTGCGCAAACAGGGCCGTCGGGCAAACAGGGCCGTCGCGCCCTCAGCCGCCGGTGCCGAGCTGCACCGACTTCACGATCAGCAGCACCACGGCCACCACGAGGTACACCCGCAGGGTGTACATGGCGAACCTGCGTCCCCTGGACCAGGTGGGCCGGGCCACCAGGGCGAGTGGCGGCATCCTCCACGTCTCCCGCCTCGGTGCCCCCTCTTCTGGCTCGGCCGGCACGCGACCGCGGCTGCGGAGCGTCATGAGCCCGGCCACAGAGAGGGCCAGCGCCAGCACGGCGAACAGCGCGATGAGCAGGAGTGGCACGTCGATCCCCGTGATCACGGTGGTCGCCATGAGGATGAGCGAGAGGACGAGCAGGGTCCCCACGATCACACTGGCCACGCCGTTCAGCCACGGGCGGTTGACCCAGGGGCCGAGCACGGCTTTGTCGTTGCACAGCAAGAGCAGGAAGACCGTGGCGCTCGGCAGCAGGACGCCGGCGAGGGCCTGGACAGAGGTGGTGATGAGACCGAGCGGAGCGCCGGGGATCAGGACGATGGAAGCGGCCAGAGAGACGAGGAGGGCGAAGGTGGCGTAGAAGAACTTGGCGTCCCGGATGCCGCGATGCAGAGAGTGTCGGGCCCCGAAGACATCACCGAAGGCGTAGGACGTCGACAGGGTGACGGCCGAGGCGCCGATGATCGAGGCGTTGAGGAGGATGATGGCGAACAGGTCGCCTGCGGTGCGACCGAGCTGGTGGGCGAGGCCGGTGGCGACCGTGCCCGCGTCACCGAACTGGCCGAACAAGGAGGTGTGCCGAAAGGCGAAGGCGGCCGTCACGACGAGTGCCCCCGCCGCGATCACCGTGACGAACGAGCCGATCACGGTGTCCGCCCGCTCGTAGTTGATCCAGCGAGGCGTGATCCGCTTGTCGATGATGTTGGACTGCTGGAAGAACAGCTGCCAGGGAGCGACCGTCGTGCCCACGATGGCGATGATGAGCAGGATCGAGGTCGAGTTGACGCCTCCTTGAATGCCGGGCACGAAGGTGTCGCGCACGATCGGGCCGACCTGAGGATGGCTCATGACGAGCAGCGGGATGACCATGAAGTTCACCGCCACGAAGACCAGCATGAATCTCTCCCACCTGCGGAAGCTGCCGCTGGCGGTGATCGCCACGAGGGCGACAGCGGCGATCGGTACCGACCAGTACTTGCTCACCCCGAAGTAGCTGAGGGCCAGGCTGACGCCGATGAACTCGGTCGTGATCGTGAGGAAGTTGAGGAGGAAGAGGTCGCCGACCGAGAAAGCGCCCCAGAACTTGCCGAAGCGCTCGATGATGAGCCGGGCGTGGCCGACACCGGTGACGGCGCCGAGGCGCACCACCATCTCCTGGTTGACAATCAGGACAGGGATGAGGAGCAGGAGCGTCCACAGGAGGCTGGTCCCGTAGTTCTGTCCCGCCTGGGAGTAGGTGGCCACCCCGCCGGCGTCGTTGTCTCCGACCATCACGATGAGGCCGGGTCCCACGATGGCGGCCAGCGTGAGCAACCGACCCCGCACCGAGCGGCGTGGGGCCAGGTCGTGCTGGCCGATCGTCCCCAGCGCCCCTTCGATGTCGCCGAGATGGGCATCGTCGAGGACCGGCGAGGCCGTCTGGACCCCTGGGGCGCGGATCTCCTCAGCCATGGCGCGGTGACCTCCTCCGTCAGGACGCCTCGGGCGAACCTCGACGCGCCTGCCCTCGGGCCACCCGGCTATACGGCCGAGCCCTCCAGCCTGCGCGCCGAAGCGGTTCGTAACCAACTGTCGGCGTTCAGCGCGTGCTCCTTGTCCGGCCCACGGCCCAGGCACACCGAAGAGGGGCGGCGTCCGGTGGGCACCCGGACTCCCGCGGCCATGAGGCCCCGGAGCACCCCTACTCGTCAGAGCTTTGGCACTGCCCAGCGTAAGCCCCAGGGGGCCAGCCACTTTGGGTCACCCCTTGAGCCGGAGTGATCTGGTCTGACCCGGAGTGTCTCTCGACAGGTGGGGTCAGTGGCCTGTGTCTGAGCAGCCACCTCACCGAACGAGGCGCGACTGGCTTGCAACCTCCAACTTAGCCGTTACAGCTGTGTCGATGGGCTCAGTCCGGCGCCGACAGCCCGAAGTCGCCCTTCCAACCGCTGGGTTGGAGCAGCTCGAGGACGTCATCCACGGTGATCTGGCCGATCATGCGGCACGAGTCGTCGACGACCGGTAGCACGCTGAGGTTGTAGTCGGTCATCTTCCGAACGACTTCGTGCACGTCGGCGTCGGGCCGGATCATGACCGGCTCGTGCTCGGCGACGTCATCGATGGAGGCGGCAAGGTCAGCTCGCACCAGGCCGGCCAGGGGGGTCAGGGCGCACAGACACTGCGCGTCGTCGGTGACGTACACCACCCCGAGAGCCTCGGGTGGGACCTCGGTCGTGCGCACGCGTTCCAGGGCTACGCTCACCGGGGTCGAGCGCGGCATGGCGAGGAAGTCCGGGCTCATGAGGCCGCCCGCGGTCTCCGGGTTGTAGCTGAGCAGCGAGCGCACCTTGCGCTCGAGCTCGGTCGGCAGCAGCTCGAGCACCGGCAGCCGGCGCTCCTGGTCCAGACCGGTGACAAAGTCGGCGACGTCGTCGGGCGCCATCTTGGCGAGGAGGGCGGCCACCTCGGCGTCCGAGCGCGTCTGCACGAACTCCTGCTGGTGCTCGGGGTCGAGCTCCTCGAAGACGTCGGCCTCGAGCTCCCTGTCCTGGCCGACCGCCTCGATGATCTCCTCGCCCTCGTCGTGTGAGGCCGCCTCCACCAGGTCGGCGATCTGGGCGGGATGGAGGCGGGCCAGCTTGCGGTGGGTCAGGCGGAGCCGCGCCGTTGGCACGTGACCCACGAACGGCTCGACGCTGGACCAATCGAGGATGGGACCAGGCTCGACCCGTTGTCGAAAGGGGCGGGGAAGCAGGCGGCGCAGCACGGGACGGGTGCTGGCGTCGACGCCGACGACCGCCCACCTGCTGTCGATGCACGCCAGCTCGATCTCGTTTGCCCTGACGAGCCGGGCGCCCACCACGTTGATCAGGTGGCGGGCGGAGAGATCGCGCCCGAGCAGCACCTCACCTGGCCGTCGCTCGAAGCGCCGCAGGCTCAGGCGCTCGCCCTGGAGCTGCACCCGACCTGACTCGATGCCGGCGATCTGGTCGATGGGCACGAACAGCTCTCGGCCACCGATCTTGGCCAGGGCCCCCATGATCGGCGGGTAGGCCCCGTCCTCGCCCAGGCGAACGATCAGGTCCTCGATCCGGCCCACCTTCTCGCCAGCTCGATCGACGAGGGGGCGCTTCACCACCATCGACAGATGGAGGACCTTGGTGGCCACTGAGGCTCAGCGTACTACCGGCGCACTACCCTCGATCCCATGGATTTGACCTATCCGCCCGAGGCCAAGGAGTTCCGCGTCGAGATCCGAGCCTGGCTCGAGGCGAACCTGCCTGCTGGCTGGGGCGACCCCGGGTTCACCATGTCCACCGAGGAGCGCCGAGCCTTCAACGAGCAGTGGACGGACAAGCTCCGCGAGGGCGGCTGGATCTGCGCCTCCTGGCCCAAGGAGTACGGCGGCAAGGGCCTCAGCACGATGGAACAGGTCGTCCTGAACGAGGAGTTCGACCGCGCCGGCGCGCCGATGCGAGCCGACTTCTTCGGCGACACGCTGGTTGGTCCCACCATCCTGCAGTGGGGAACCGACGAGCAGCGACGGGAGCTTCTCCCCAAGATCCTCTCCGGAGAGATCTCCTGGTGCCAGGGGTTCTCCGAGCCGGACGCGGGATCGGACCTGGCGTCGCTGAAGACGAGGGCCGAGCTCGACGGTGACGAGTGGGTCATCAACGGCCAGAAGGTCTGGACGACCCAGGCCCAGCACGCCGACTACATCTTCATGTTGGCGCGCACCGACCCCGACGTGGACAAGCACGCCGGGATCTCGTACCTGCTGGTACCCATGCGCCAGCCTGGCATCGAGGTCCGACCCATCAAGCAGATCGACGGATCGGCGGAGTTCAACGAGGTGTTCTTCTCCAACGCCCGAGCACCTCGTGACAACGTGGTGGGCGGGGTGAACAACGGCTGGAAGGTGGCCATGACCACGCTCGGCTTCGAGCGGGGCACCTCCGCCACGACCAGCCACCGCCGCTTCCAGAAGGAGCTGGACCACATCGTGGGCGTGGCCCGGAAGAACGGCAAGTCCGCCGATCCCCTCCTGCGCCAGGACCTGGCCCGGGCGTGGAGCAAGGTCAAGATCATGGAGATCAACGGACTGCGGACCTTGACGTCGATCCTCAAAGGCGACGGCTCCACCGTGGCACTGGGCGCGACCAACAAGATCTTCTGGTCCGAGTACCACCAGGAGGCGATGCAGCTGGCCATCGCCATCCTGGGCATGGACGGGCAGATCCTCACGGGGTCGACCGACGACGAGTTCGTCCCGGGCATCGGCCGCCGCCGCGGCAGCGCGGACTACCCCGTCAGCCCGCTCCAGGCCTCCTTCTTCTTCTCCCGCTCGGAGACCATCTGGGGCGGCTCGGCCGAGATCCAGCGCAACATCGTGGGCGAACGGGTGCTCGGTCTACCCAAGGAGCCGAAGGCGACCGGGCCCAGCACAGAGCCGAAGACCAGCGCCGCATGACCAGCGCAGTCCTCCTCGTGCTCGCCGTGTTCGCGGCCAGCGCGGTCGAGATGGTCGAGGCCCTCACCATCGTGCTCGCCGCCGGCGTGAGCAGGGGGTGGCGATCGGCGCTGGAGGGTGCGGGCGCCGCCCTCCTGGCGTTGGCGGTGGTGGTGGCCGCCTTCGGGCCCGCCCTCGTGCGCTACGTGCCGCTCGACGTGCTGCGCGTCGTCGTGGGCGGATTGCTGCTGATCCTTGGCCTGCAGTGGCTGCGCAAGGCGATCCTGCGGGCCAGCGGGCACAAGGCCCTCCACGACGAGGACGCCATCTACCGCCGCCAGGTGCAGGAGCTGTCGGGGACCCCCAAGGCGACGGGGCGGCGGCGCGACGCCACCGCGTTCACGGTCGCCTTCAAGGGGGTGCTCCTCGAGGGCCTCGAGGTGGTCATGATCGTGCTCACGCTCGGAACGACCTCCGGACGCCTGGGCCTGGCAGCGGCCGGTGCCGCGGCGGCAGCCCTGGCGGTGGGGCTGGCTGGCCTGGTGCTTGCCCGCCGCCTGGTCGAGGTGCCTGAGAACACCTTGAAGATGGTCGTAGGGATCATGCTCGTGAGCTTCGGGACCTTCTGGACCGGAGAGGGGATGGGAGTCGACTGGCCGGGGACCGATCTCTCGATCCTGGGTCTCATCGCGCTCTACGGCGCGGTGACGTTCGGCCTCATCGCGTCGCTGCGCCGTGCCCGCGTCAGGGTCGGTTCGGGCGGCCAGCTCGAAAACTCGGTCGAGGTGCCGTGACGGTTGGCCGCGCCCTCCAGGCCTTCGGCCGGTTCTGGTGGGACTTCCTAGTAGGCGACACGCCCGAGCTGGCGGTCGGCGCCCTCGTCGTCATCGGCTTGGCCGCCGCCCTCGCCGGCCTCGGGGTCGCGGCCGTCGTCCTGCTGCCACTCGCCGTGGTCGTCCTGCTGGCCGGCAGCGTCCGCCTCGGAGCGCGACACGATCGCCCGTAGTGGGCGGCCCGCGGTCACCAGGGCGGCCGTGACAGCTGCGACACCACCGATGGCGATCGCCGTCCGCGGTCCAAAGGCCTGCGCCACGGCACCGACCACGGGAGCGCCGATGGGGGTGCTCCCCAGGAAGGCGACCGCGAACAGGGCCATGACACGGCCTCGCATGGCGGGGTCGGCCCGCAGCTGGAGGGTGGAGTTCGACATGGCGATGAACGCGATGCTCGCCGCGCCCATGAGGACGAGGAGCGCGACCGCGACCGTGAGACTGGGCGCGGCGGCGACGCCGAGGATGAGGAGGCCGAAGGCCAGGGCGGCCCTCGTCAGGCTCTTCGACGTGGGACGCTCCCGACTGGCCACGGCCAGTCCCCCGACGACCGCGCCGGCAGCCATGCACGAGGTCATCAGCCCGTAGGCGCCGGCGCCGCCGTGAAAGGTGAACTTGGCCATCAGCGGCAGCGTGACCTGGAACTCGTAGGCGAGGGTGCCGATCACCACCATCAGGAGCAACGGGTTGCGCAGCTCGGGTGTGGACCAGGCGTAGTGGAGACCCGCCCGCAGCTGCCCCTTCGCCCTGGCGACGGTGCCCGTGCCGAGGAGCTCCTCTCGCCGCATCAGGGCGAGCCCGATGATGACCGCGACGTACGAAGCAGCGTTGATGAGGAAGCAGGGGGCGATGCCCACCGTGACGATCAGGACGGCCGCCAAGGCCGGACCGATGACCCGTGCCAAGTTCATCAGCACGCTGTTGAGGCTCACCGCGTTGGGCAGGTCGGCCCGACCGACCAGCTCGTGCACGAACGCCTGGCGGCTCGGGTTGTCCACGGCGTTGACGCAACCGAGGGCGGCGGCCAGCACGTACACCATCCAGAGCTGGATGTCGCCGCTCAGGGTGAGGAGGCCCAGGACCAATGCCAGCAGTCCCGCCGTCGCCTGCGTGCCGAACAGCACCCGGCGCTTGTCGAAGCGGTCGGCGATGACCCCGCCCCACGCGCCACCGAGCAGGACCGGAAGGAACTGCAGCGCAGTGACCGTCCCCAGGGCCACCCCGCTGTTGGTGATCCGGAGCACCAACCAGGCCTGCGCCACCTGCTGCATCCAGGTGCCGCTCACGGAGACGACCTGGCCGGCGAAGTACAGCCGGTAGTTACGGACCCCCAGCGAGCGGAAGGTCCGCCCCGTCGCCTCCTTCACGCTCATCATTCGCCGCGCTCCAGGATCTGCTCGAGCACGGCGACGGCCGCTGCCATCGTGAACCGGTCGCCGTCATTCAGCGTCTGCAGCCGGCGGGCCAGGTAGGCGTCCTTGCGTGTCCGGCTGAGCTGCAGGAGCTCCCGACCCTCGCCGGTCACGTGCACCCGGGTCACCCGTCGATCCCGCTGGTACACCTGACGCTCGACCAGCCCCCTCTCCTCCAGATGGGAGACGATCCGGGTCATGCTGGGCGGTTGGACCTGCTCGGCGGTGGCGACGTCGCCGAGAGTCATCGGTCCGCAGCGATCGATCGTCGACAGGGCCGAGAGCTGGGAGGCGCTGATGCCGGTCTCGCCCTGCTGGCGGAGGCGGCGCGACAACCGGGTCACGACGAGACGCAGCCGGGCGGCCAGCTCGGCATCGCCATCGACCGTCGAGATGTGGCGCGCTGTCGTCATCATCAGCCAGTTTACTTAGCGAAGCAAACTATCCGGTCGGGCTTCCCCGAGGCGAGGTGCCGTTTGTCCGAAAAGGGGCTCTCGGCAGGGGAGGCCCAGGTCACCGGCGTACTCACAGTCGTGAACGCTGCGGACACGCGGCGGGTGATGTCCCGAGGAGGACCGCTCCGGCGGATGCTCCCGCTGCTGGCCAGCTTGGCCGTGCTGCAAGGCGCCGCCGCCTCGGGATGGATCTACCTGCACTCTGGCTCCGAACCGCAGGCTCGGCCGTCACTGAGGACCGGGCACGTCACCGCCCTCGGAGCAGCCGCTGTGCCGGGCGCGTCCGCCCCCACCACCACGGCGCCACCAACCCCGCCCCCGCCCCCGACGCCGGCGGCGATCCGTCTGCAGAGCGACCTGACAGCGGCCTTGGCCGGGACCACGGGCTGCGCCGTCGCCGCGGATGGCGCCACCCGCGCGGGCGACGTCGAGGGCGCCACCCCGTTCGCGCCGGCCTCGACCCAGAAGCTCCTCGTGGCCGCGGCGGCGCTCGCCGTCCTCGGTCCTGACTACCGCTTCCAGACCACGGCGGTCGCCCCCGGCCCGCCCAGCAACGGCGCCGTCAGCCAGCTCTGGTTGGTCGGGTCGGGCGACCCGGTGCTGGCCACCGCCGACTACGCCACCACGTGGACCAAGGATCGTCGCTACGCGGGCCAGCCCACGACGCCCTTCGAGTCCCTCGCCGACCAGCTGGCGGCGGCGGGCGTGCGCGCCGTGCCGGGGGGGATCCACGGTGACGACTCGCGCTTTTCGGCTGTGCGGCTGCTGCCGCAGTGGACCCCCGCCGACGTGGCTGCCGGCAACGCCAGCCCCCTGAGCGCCCTCGACCTGAACCAGGGCTGGCAGGGCTACGCGAACAGGTACCTCCCGGCCGCCGATCCGCCCGCTTTCGCTGCGGGCCAGCTGAGCCGTCTCCTCGCCCTCAGGGGTGTTGCCGCGCCGCCGGTGCCGGCGCCCGACGCCGTGGCCCCGACCGGCGCCGTGCTGGCTACCGTCCAGTCACCTCCCCTCGGCCAGATCGTGTCGGCCATGCTGCGCGCGAGCGACAACCACACCGCAGAGATGCTGACCCTGGCGCTCGGCAAGCAGCTCGAGGGTGACGGCAGCACGGCGGCCGGGCTGCGGGCCGTGACCCAGGTCGACCAGGGCCTCGGGATCCCGACTGCGGGCACGAGCCTGGTCGACGGGTCGGGGCTCAGTCACGACAACCGGACCACATGCGACGCCCTCCTGGCGGCCATCGACAAGGGCACGACCAACCCGCGGCTGAACGCCATGGCCCAGGGTCTGCCCGTGGCCGGTCTGTCGGGCACGCTCGTCAACCGATGGGCGGGCACGCCGCTCCAGGGGCACCTCTCGGCAAAGACGGGCTCCATCGACGGCGTCGCGGCCATGGCCGGGGTGCTCGACCTCGGCCACCCGATCCATTTCGCCCTCATCCTCAACGGGCCCGGGAATCTGGCCGACGTCGAGCAGCGGATCGTCACCGCCCTGGCGGCCTATCCCGGCAGCTGACGCGCGCCGCGCCCCCGGCCTGCCCGATTCGCGGCCCCGGCCCGGATTGGGGACGGATGTCTTCGGGTATGACATGAGCGCTGATCGATGACATAGACCAGGAAGCCAACGCCGCCGGTCCTGGAGGTGACGATGTCGGACTCGAATCGTGACGTCACCAGCACCATCGAAGCGCTCCTGAGCGAGCGAAGGGAGTTCCCACCGCCCGAGGAGTTCGTCCGCCGGGCGGTGGCTTCTTCGCCTTCCATCTACGAGGAGGGGGAGAGGTTCGAGGACTTCTGGGCTCGCCGGTCAGAGCAGTTCGTGTGGCGCCGCCCCCACCGACAGGTGCTGGACTGGTCCAACCCGCCCTTCGCCCGCTGGTTCGTCGACGCCAAGCTCAACATCACCGAGAACTGCCTCGATCGCCATCTGGAGTCGGCCGGCGACAAGGTCGCCTTCTACTGGGAGGGTGAGCCCGGCGACCGCCGGGCCATCACCTACGCCGAGCTGCACGCCGAGGTTTGCCGCCTCGCAAACGCGCTCGCCGCCCAGGGGGTGACCAAGGGCGATCGGGTCGCCATCTACATGGGCATGGTCCCCGAGCTCCCGGTCGCCCTCCTGGCGTGCGCCCGGCTGGGCGCGCCGCACTCGGTGGTGTTCGGCGGCTTCAGCTCCGAGGCCCTGAAGGACCGTATCCAGGACGCCGAATGCAAGGCGCTCATCACGTGCGACGGTTCGTGGCGCAACGGCGCCGCCTTCCCGCTCAAGGAGTACGCCGACGCCGCCGTGGCCGACTGCCCCTCGATCGAGACGGTGGTCGTCTTTCGTCGCACCGGACAAGACGTGGTCATGGCCGAGGGCAGGGACGTCTGGTGGCACGACATCGTTGCCGGACAGCCGGACACCCGTGAGGCCACGGAGATGGACAGCGAGGACATGCTGTACATCCTCTACACGTCGGGCACCACGGCCCGGCCCAAGGGCATCGTGCACACCACGGCCGGTTACATGGTCGGCACCGCGGTCACACACCGGCTCATCTTCGACGTCCATCCCGACACGGACGTCTACTGGTGCGCGGCCGACGTTGGATGGGTCACCGGCCACAGCTACATCGTCTACGGACCCCTGGCCAACGGCTGCACGAGCGTGATGTACGAGGGCGTGCCCAACTATCCCGACAAGGACCGGTTCTGGGACATCGTCGAGCGCTACAAGGTGACGATCCTCTACACGGCGCCGACGACGATCCGCACCATGATCAGGTGGGGTCCCGAGTACCCCGAGAAGCACGATCTCTCCAGCCTGCGCCTGCTGGGCACGGTCGGCGAGCCCATCAACCCCGAAGCGTGGATGTGGTACCACACCGTCATCGGCCGGGAGCGGTGCCCGATCGTCGACACCTGGTGGCAGACCGAGACCGGGATGATCCTGATCACGCCCCTCCCCGGCCTGACCACCACCCGCCCCGGATCGGGGACCTTCCCCTTCCCGGGCGTCGGCGCCGACGTGGTGGACGACCAGGGAGCCAGCGTCCCACTCGGCGGCGGGGGCTACCTCACGCTCACCAGGCCGTGGCCGGCGATGCTCCGCACGATCTACAAGGACCCCGACCGCTTCATCGAGACCTACTGGAGCCGCTTCAGCGATCCGAAGGCCAACCGGTGGGTGTACTTCGCGGGTGACGGGGCCAAGCGGGACCAGGACGGCTACTTCTGGCTCCTGGGACGGGTCGACGACGTGATGAACATCTCGGGTCACCGGATCTCCACCCTCGAGGTGGAGTCCGCGCTGGTGGACCACCCGATGGTCGCCGAGGCGGCGGTGATCGGACGCGCGGACGAGCGAACGGGGCAGGCCATCGCCGCCTTCGTCACCCTGAAGGGCGAGGCGACGGGCGACGAGGCGCTCATCGACACCCTCCGCGACCACGTCGCGAACAAGATCGGCAAGATCGCCAGACCTACCTCGATCGTCTTCACCCCGGAGCTGCCCAAGACCCGCTCCGGCAAGATCATGCGTCGTCTGCTCAAGGACGTCTCCGAGAGCCGCCACCTCGGCGACGTCACGACGCTCGCCAACGCGGCCGTCATCGACGACATCGCCACGCGAGCCGCGAGCGCCACCAAGGAGGACTGATTCTCTCCAAGCCCACACGGCAACCCTGTTGAAAAAAGAGAGGTGACGAATAATGGCGTACGTGTCCGACAGATCCGGCGAGGTGCGAGGCGACGGCCGCGAGGAAGAGCCCGCGGCGCCCCGCCTGATCTCTCATCGTGAGATCGCTGACCCCGCCCCACTCGGCTTGGCCGCCTTCGCCATGACCACCGTCGTGCTCAGCGTGGTCAACGGCGACCTGATCCCGGCCGCACTGGCGACGGTCGTCCTGCCCCTGGCCCTGTTCTACGGTGGCCTCGTCCAGCTGCTGGCCGGCATGTGGGAGTTCGTGAGGAACAACACGTTCGGGGCGCTGGCCTTCAGCTCGTTCGGAGCCTTCTGGCTCGCCTACGCCGGCTATGCCAGGTTCATCGCTCCAGGGCTGCCGAAGTCGACGGCCTTCCAGGCGACGGGTCTGTTCCTTGCTGTGTGGGGGTTCTTCACCCTGTACATGCTGGTCGCCTCTCTGAGGACGACGGCCGCCGTGGCCCTGGTGTTCGTGACCCTGTTCATCACCTTCGCCATCCTGGCCGGTGGCGAGCTCGCCCAGAGCACCCAGACGGTGAAGATCGGTGGCTACGTCGGGATCCTGACCGGCGCGGTCGCCTGGTACGCGTCGTTCGCCGGCGTGACCAACGCGACCTGGAAGCGGACCGTGCTACCCACCGGCCCGCTCCCGATCAGCCGCAACGGCCTCGGGAACGGCGCTGGCAACGGCCAGAGTCGCGACGCGACTCGCGAGACCACGGCCCAGGGTCGGTAGACCGTCGGGGGACGCCGCCGAGCGACTCCCCTCGCCCGCCACCCCCAGGCGGGGATTCAACCCGCCTGGGGGCGGCCGAGCCGCAAGCAGCGACCCCAATCGGGCCGGCCCGGAAGGCCGGCCCGATGATCCAGCCGCAGGCTCTACGGCCGGCGGCGGGGTTGGGGCCCCCGCCGCTTCGGAGGAGGGCGGGGATGGGGCCCCGCCCGGGGCGGCGCAGCCGCCAGCAACACAGCGCTTAGGCTCGCCGGGCGTGAACGGCGATCGCTGCGACGCCCTGCTGGTGGTGTCCTTCGGCGGGCCGGAGAGCGCCGATGACGTGCTCCCCTTCCTCGAGAATGTCACCGGCGGGCGCGGCGTACCCCGCCAGCGCCTGCTCGAGGTGGCCGAGCACTACCACCACTTCGGCGGGGTGAGCCCGATCAACGCCCAGAATCGAGCCCTCGTCGCCGCGCTCGAAGCGGAGGTGGCTCGCCGAGGGTGGAAGCTCCCGGTCTACTGGGGGAACCGCAACTGGCATCCGCTCCTCGCCGACACGGTTCGCCAGATGGCCGGAGACGGCATTCGCCGGGCGCTCGCCTTCGTCACCTCGGCCTTCAGCTCCTATCCCGGGTGCCGCCAGTACCTGGACGACATCGAGCGGGCCCGAGCCGAGGTGGGCGATCGCGCCCCGGAGGTGGGCAAGCTGCGGACGTTCTACAACCATCCTGGTTTCGTCCAACCCATGGCGCGCCGCGTGGAGGAAACCCTCGCCGCCGTACCCGAACAGCGCCGGCGAGGGACCCGCCTGGTCTTCACCGCCCACAGCATCCCGGTGGCCATGGCCCGGTCGAGCGACTACCAGGCGCAGCTGCGGGAGGCCTGCCGGCTGGTCTGCGGGCTGCTCGGCGAGCGCGAGCGGTACGAGTGGGATCTCGTCTACCAGAGCCGCAGCGGCTCGCCGGGACAGCCGTGGCTGGAACCGGACATCGGCGATCACCTCGAGACGCTGGCCGCGGCGGGGGTGCAGGACGTCGTGCTCGTCCCGATCGGGTTCGTCTCGGACCACATGGAGGTGCGCTTCGACCTGGACGTCGAGGCCAAGGGGTTGGGCGACAAGCTGGGCCTTCGGCTCCACCGGGCACCGACGGTGGGCACCGACCCCGAGCTCGTGGCCATGATCGTCGACCTCGTCGCCGAGCGAGGTCGACCGGAGAGCGAGCGATGTCGCTTGGGATCCGATCAGCCGCGTCCCGACGTCTGCCCGCCCGGATGTTGCCCAGGACCAGCGCAGCTCGCGCCCTCAGCGCACGGCAGTCCGCACCCGTGAGCTGGCGTCCTCGACCCTCGACGCCAGGTCCACGACGCGATCGAAGGCGCTCACGACCAGCACCCGTCGCACCGGGGACTCTTCGGGGACCACGACCGCCAGGTGCTGCCGGCGCCGTTGGAGCCGCTCGCTGAGCTTGAACAGGAGGCTGATGCCGGCACTGTCGATGTAGTCCACGCCCGACAGGTCGACGACGAGCCCGGCAGCGGAGTTGGGCACCGCCTTGGCCACCTGAGCCCCGAGGCGCTCCGCGTTCGAGAGGTCGACTTCCTCCTCGATGCGTACCACCACGACCTCGACGTTCCCGGCGGGCCCGTCGTCGCGCTCTCCACCCGGTGCCGAGAAGGCCGGCTCCCGAGATCGTGGCTGGGTACCGAGCCGGCGCCGGAGGTGCACGGCCGTTCCGCCCGGGCCGGGGATGACCTCCACCTCGTCGGTGAGCGAGCTCATGAGGTGAAAGCCCCGCCCGCCTGGGCGTTCGGCGCGAGGACGCCATTGACCCGAGTCGCTGACAGTGATCGTGATCTCACCGCCTCGCTCGAGAGCCTCGATCCGCAGGACCCCGTCCTCCCCAGGGCCGTAGGCGTGCTCGAGCGCGTTGGCGGCAGCCTCGCCGCAGGCGAGCACCAGGTCCTCGACCTCTCCACGTTCTGCTCCGGCTTGGGAGAGCCATTGCCGCAGCGCCCGACGGGCGGGCGCGAGCAGCCGGGGATCGCCCGGCATGTTCAGCTCGAACCGCTCGCGCTCGGGCGGCGTGAGCCGCAGCGCCAGCAGGGCGACGTCGTCCGACGAGGCCTCGGCGCCGAGAGCGTGGACCAGGCGATCGCACAGCGCCTCGACGTCGCCGTTCGAGCCGGAAGCCGCCCGCAGCAGGTTCTCCAGGCCGTCGTCGATCGTCGCCCCCCGCCGCTCGACCAGGCCGTCGGTGTAGAGGACGACGGTCGAGCCCGGCTGGAGCACTTCGACCGTCTCCCGGGCCGTGCCCGGCTCGATGCCCAGCGGGGCGACGGGATGGAGGGAGAGGAAGCGAGCCGTGCCGTCCCGCTCCACGACGAGCGGTGGAGGGTGACCGGCGCTCGTCAGGCTGAGGGTCGAGCTGTCCGGCTCCACCACGCCGAAGATGAGCGTGGCCATCTGGGGCACGTCGAGGTTCTGGATCAGGTTGTTGACCCGGTTCACGACCGTCGCCGGCGACCCGCCTTCGAGGGCGCACGCCCGCACCGCCAACTGCAGCTGGCCCATGATGGCGGCGGCGGGTACACCCCTCCCGACCACATCGCCGATGACGACCCCGAGACGACCGGCTCCCAGCGGGAAGACGTCGTACCAGTCCCCCCCGACGTCCAGCCCGGCGCTGCCGGGCAGGTAACGGGCCCCGAGGACAAGGCCCGGCAGCTCGGGTAGGGCCTTGGGGAGAAGGCTGTGCTGGAGGGTGACGGCGATGCGCCGCATCTCCTCGTAGACCTGGGCGTTGTGAAGCGCCTCCGAGGCCATCTGGGCGAACTGGGCGAGGATGGCCTCGTCGATCGGGCCCAGACCTTCGCGACTTCCCCACACCGCGACGACGCCGGAGGTGCTCCCGCGTGGACCTGTGATGGGCACCGCGAGCCAGTTGGCGACGGCGCTGGGTCGGGCCTGGCCGCTCTCGACCACCTTCGTCATCGCCGCGGCGACGGCCGCCGGCACGTCCGAGGTGGACGACTCCATGACTCCGTCCTCGGCGTGGAACTGGATCGCCGCCTCTCCTCCTCCGGCGACCACCAGTGCCTGCTTGGCGATCTCCGGGAACCGGTCGGCGAGCGACGGACGGGCGATGACTGCGACCGACGCCTCGGCCAGCGTCTGGAGGCGAGCCACGTGGCCCTGCTCGACCCGCGTGCGCTCCTGGGCTTCCCAAAAGCCTCGCTGGGCCATGTCGAATGCGGCCATACCCTGGAGCAGGAACTGCGTGCCGGCCTCCGCCCTCGCCTCTGCGTCCCCCGTCACCACCCCAACGCCCCGCGGCCGACCCACAGCCGCCAGGTGGATGCTGGCGATCTCGAGCAGGCTGGTCCCCTCCGACATCGCCCGCCGGCCCAGCTCGTAGGCGACGCTCAGCCCCGCCTCGCTCCGGGAGGCGAGATGCTCTGCCAGCGCCGCCTCGTAGTCCTGACGGAACACTTCGATTGCCTCGCTCACGACCCATTCCTCCCGTAGCGGGCGGCGAGCACCAGGGCGTCGTCGTTCGGCCGGGCCATTGTCTCGAGGATGCGGTCGGCCAATCGGGTCGGTGCCGCCGCCACGCTGGCCTCCTCGGTGAACGACCTGGCGATGCCGTCACTGGCCATCAGCAGCAGATCGCCGGGCTGGAGGTCGACGGTCCGCGGGCGCAGCGTCGGGAGCTGCTGTCCCACGATGCCACCGAGGAGCAACGCCCACTCTCGGGACGAGCTGCCGGGCGCGTTGCCTGAGGGGACGCCCCGGAGGAGCACCGCCTCGACGTTGCCCACGCCCAGCCAGCTCATCGACCCGGTCGCGGCTTTGATGCTCGCCACCGTGATCGCAGCGCCGCGCGTGCGCGCCAACGCCGCGTGGCACAGCACGAGGAGCACCTCCACCGGTTCGGCCGGGTTCTCCCGCAGCACGTCCACCGCGTGCTCGGCGGCGGTCGCCGCCTCCGGGCCGTGGCCGAGCCCGTCGATCACCGCCAGGAGCGCCTCGGTCTCGGAGACCCGCACCACG
>DASXCO010000168.1 GCA_036491125.1 Acidimicrobiales bacterium
ACTCGGAGCCCCCAAGGGCAGTAGCTCAATAGGCAGAGCACCGGTCTCCAAAACCGGCGGTTGGGGGTTCGAGTCCCTCCTGCCCTGCTCGCCCGGTGACCGGAGCCGAGGATCGCCGTGAATCGTCAGACCAAACGTATGATGCAGCGCGAAGGCCAGAGCCAGGGCTCGGTCGCGGCCGATCCGGCGGTCCCTGTCAGCGAGCCGACCCCCAGTCGTCAGCGGGACGCCCCTCGGCGCACGACTCCGGCCGAGTTCCTCCGGGAGGTCCGGAACGAGCTGCGCCGGGTCGCGTGGCCGTCCCGGTCCGAGGTCGTGAACTACTCGACCGTCGTGCTCATTACCCTCATTGTCATAACGTCCATGATCTTCGTCCTCAACTACGCCTTCTCCAAGGCCGTCCTCTTCCTGTTCAACGCGTGAGCTCCACACCATGACCAACGATCCCACCCTCCCGTCCGACAGCCCCGCCGAAGCAGTGGCCAGGGGTGCTGCTGATCGCGCCCGGACCGAGCCCGAGCCGGGGGCCGAGCCGCAGCAGGCTGGACTCGAGGACACCGCCCCCGCGGAGTCCTCCGTCGAGGAGCCACCGGCCGAGGAGTCGGCGGCGGCCCTGCTCACCGACGCCCTCGAGGTCGGTCCCGGCGACGCCGTCGTCGAGCCGGAGGGCGTGGAGGGTGAGCTCGCTGAGGACGAGGTCGCCGAGGACGCGGAGCCGGTCATCGAGAGCCCGTATGACCGGCCCGGGCAGTGGTACGTGGTCCACACCTACGCCGGCTACGAGAACAAGGTGAAGTCCAACCTCGAGAGCCGGATCTCGTCGATGAACATGGAGGATCGGATTTACGAGGTCGTCATCCCCATGGAGGACGTCGTCGAGTTCAAGGGCGGCCGCAAGGTGGTCGTGCAGAAGAAGGTCTTTCCGGGCTACCTCCTCACCCGTTGCGAGCTCGACGACGATTCCTGGTCCGTCGTGCGCAACACGCCCGGGGTGACCGGGTTCGTCGGCCCAGGTACGAAGCCGACGCCGCTGTCGCGACGTGAGGTGGAGAGCATCCTGCAGGTCAAGCCCGAAGGCGCCGAGGGGGTCAAGAAGACCCGCCCCCGCCTGGAGCACGAGGTGGGCGAGACGGTGCGGGTCAAGGAGGGTCCGTTCGCGGACTTCTCTGGCCAGATCGCCGAGATCAACGAAGACCAGCTCAAGCTCAAGGTGCTCGTCAACATCTTCGGACGGGAGACACCGGTCGAGCTCGAGTTCAGCCAGGTCGCCAAGCTCTAGGCCAGGCGGAGAAAGGGACTCTCAGTGGCTAGAAGGCGTGTCGTCGCCGTCGTGAAGATTCAGCTGCCGGCCGGCCAGGCCACGCCTGCGCCTCCGGTGGGGACTGCCCTGGGCCCGCACGGGGTCCAGACCATGGAGTTCTGCAAGCAGTACAACGCGGCCACCGAGAGCCAGCGGGGCACGATCATCCCCGTCGAGATCACGATCTTCGAGGACCGGTCGTTTTCGTTCATCCTGAAGACGCCGCCCACCCCTGTGCTGCTGCGACAGGCCGCCGGCGCCGAGAAGGGGGCGACGACGACGGGCAAGGAGATCGTCGGTACCATCACCGACGCCCAGCTGGTCGAGATCGCCCAGGTGAAGATGCCCGATCTCAATGCGAACGACCTGGAGTCGGCCAAGCGCCAGATCGCCGGCACGGCCCGGTCGATGGGCATCAACGTGGCCCGATAGGAGGCGGACGGTGGCATCGAGAGGAAAGCGCTACACCGATGTGGGCAGGCGGTTCGACGGTCAGAGCCTGCACACCCCGGCCGAGGCGGTCGACCTGGTGAAGAGCCTGGCCACGGCGCGCTTCGACGAGACCGTCGAGCTCGCCGTCCGCCTCGGAGTCGACCCGCGCAGAGCCGACCAGATCGTGCGGGGAACCGTCAGCCTGCCGGCGGGCACGGGCAAGGCGGTGCGGGTGGTCGTCTTCGCCACGGGCGACGCGGCCGCCGAGGCCCGGGACGCAGGGGCCGACGTGGTCGGGGGGGCCGAGCTGGCCGCCCGGGTGCAGAACGAGGGGTTCCTCGAGTTCGACGTCGCCATCGCCGCGCCCGACATGATGGGCCAGGTGGGTCGGCTGGGTCGGATCCTCGGACCCCGGGGGCTCATGCCCAACCCCAAGACGGGCACGGTCACCCCTGAGGTGGGGCGGGCCGTCGTCGAGTTCAAGGGGGGACGGGTCGAGTACCGCACCGACAAGGTGGGCAACGTCCACGTGCCCATCGGCAAGGTGTCCTTCGACCGGTCCCAGCTGCTGGAGAACATGCGGGCGGTCATCGAGGAGTTGCAGCGGGCCAAACCGGCGGCCTCGAAGGGTCGCTACATCCGCTCGGTGACCCTCGCCTCGACGATGGGTCCGGGCATTCGGGTCGACCCCAACCGTCTTCGAATCGACGACGAGGAGCTGGCCGTACCGGCGTAGTAGCCTGATCGCACAACCGATCGCCGGTCGCCGCAGACATCCGGTGCGCCAGGACATGGTGCTGAAAGGGCCCTGAGGCCCGCCCGACGAGGCGAAACCCTCGAGCACCGGGGGCATTCGTCGCTCCAGGCCGCGATGGAGATGCTCGAGGAGGAACGCGATGGAGAACCCGAGGGCCGAGAAGGTCGCCCTGGTAGACGAGGTACGGACGCGCCTCTCCTCCTCCAGCGCGGCGATCCTCACCGAGTACCGCGGGCTCAAGGTCTCGGAGCTGGCCGGGCTGCGGCGCGCCCTGCGCCAGGCCGGCGGCGACTACAAGATCTACAAGAACACCCTGGTGCGCTTCGCCGTGCGCGACCTCGGCCTCCAGACCCTCGAGCCGCTCGTGGAGGGACCGACGGCCATCGCCTTCGTCGAAGGCGATGCCGCCTCGGTGGCCAAGGCCCTCCGCGACTTCGCTCGCACGAACCCGCATCTGGTCGTCAAGGGCGGCCTCCTGGGACAGAACGTCCTCTCAGCGGCCGACGCCGGCGCCCTGGCCGAGCTCCCATCCAGGGACCGTATGCTGGCTCTGTTCGCGGGCGCCCTCGCCGCCCCGATGCAGCAGTTCGCCAGCCTCCTCCAGGCCCTGCCCCAGAACCTCGCCTACGGCGTCCGCGCGCTGATCGATCAGCAGGGCGGCCTGCCGGAGACGGCTACCGAGCCAGAGAGCGCTGAGGAAGCGGCACCCGTCGCTGACCGCCCTTCTGACGAAAGGGCGGCCACCGACGATGCCGCATCCTCCGGCCCCGCCAGCGAGGCCGAGGCGAGCGAACAAGAAGAGCCGGCCGCCGCCTCCAGCGCCAATGGCCCGGGCGAGGCGAAAGAGACAGAGGGCTCCGACGAGAGGCCCGAGCCCGCAGGGTGATCTGGTCGGCGCCTCGGCCCGGATTTCGAAGAACCGGGCCGAGACGCCGGGCCGGATCGCCAACACAGAACGAGAGCAAGGAACAAGGGAGACCGAAGTGGCAACCAAGGAAGAGATCCTCGACGGGATCGCCAACATGACCGTGCTCGAGCTGAGCGAGCTGCTCAAGGAGTTCGAGGAGCGCTTCGGGGTCACGGCCGCGGCGCCCGTGGCCGTGGCCGCCCCGTCGGGTCCGGCCGCCGCCGACGCGGCGCCGGCGGAAGAGGAGAAGGACGAGTTCGACGTCATCCTCACCGGGGCGGGCGACAAGAAGATCCAGGTCATCAAGGAGGTGCGCACCCTCACGAACCTGGGCCTCAAGGAGGCCAAGGACCTGGTGGACAGCGCTCCCAAGCCAGTCCTGGAGAAGGTCGCCAAGGAGGAGGCCGAGAAGGCCAAGGCCCAGCTCGAGGGGGCAGGGGCAGCGATCGAGGTCAAGTGACCGGCGGCCTCAGCCGTCCGGAGGAGGGACCCCACCCCGGCGGGGTCCCCTGGGTCCGACCCCCCAGCTCCTTGACCTGGACGGGGCCGGCGTCCTAGCCTTCCCGTTGCGGCCCCCCGCAGGGGTTGTATTCTACTGCGCTCGCATATATGCTTGAGGGTTGCCGTGCCCGCCCATCACGTCCCGTCGGCTCTAACCACTTGATGAGGCGCGCCCGCGCGCCTCTGTCCCTCGGCCCCCGCGCCGAACTGCGCCTCAAAGAGGAGTAGGTCTTGCCCTCTCGTTCCAGCATCCCGGAGCGTCGCTTCTCATTCGCCAACCTCGACGAGGTCCTGCCTCTGCCGGACCTGGTCGCCATCCAGCGGGACTCGTTCCGGTGGTTCCTCGACAGGGGACTGGCGGAGACGTTCCGCGATATCAGCCCGATCGAGGACTTCACCGGTCAGCTCCGGTTGGAGCTCGAGTTCGATCCCACCGACCAGGACCTTCGCCCCCCTCCGAAGTTCACGATGGAGGAGTGCAAAGAGAAGGACATGACCTACGCCGCGCCCATCTTCGTGCGGGCCCGGTTCATGAACGCCACGACGGGCGAGATCAAGGAGCAGACCGTCTTCATGGGGGACTTCCCCATGATGACGGACAAGGGCACCTTCATCGTCAACGGGACCGAGCGGGTCGTGGTCAGCCAGCTCGTTCGCTCGCCGGGCGTCATCTTCCAGCCCGGGCGTGACGCCAAGACGATCGTGACCGGGACCATCCACCCGTACCGCGGTGAGTGGATCGAGTTCGACGTGGAGGCCAAGCCGGGCAAGGACATCACCGCCGGCACCAGAGTGGCCCGCAAGCGCCGTCTCTCGCTCTTCGTGCTGCTCCGGGCGCTCGGCTACGAGGACGAGGCCTTCCTGGGCCGCTTCGTCCGTCACTTCGACTTCCTCGAGGGCCAGTGGGAGAAGGAGCGGGAGCTCGCCCCCAGCCGCGACGAGGCGTTGCTGGAGATCTACAAGCGGGCCCGTCCCGGGGAGCCCCCGTCGGTGGAGTCCGCG
This sequence comes from Acidimicrobiales bacterium, assembly GCA_036491125.1. Classification (NCBI taxonomy): domain Bacteria; kingdom Bacillati; phylum Actinomycetota; class Acidimicrobiia; order Acidimicrobiales; species Acidimicrobiales bacterium. The sequence goes on from DASXCO010000168.1 coordinate 4,900, forward strand.
CGGGCCTATTTCGAGAACGCCTTCTTCAACCCGAAGCGTTCGGACCTCACGCGCGTCGGCCGCTACAAGCTCAACCGCAAGCTCGGCCCCGAGATCGACCGCATCTCGGAGCTCCTCGATATCGATCTCGAGCGCCCGGCCGACGGGCAGGGCGTCCTCAGCCCCAGCGAGATGCTGGCGGCGTCGACCTACATGCTCCACCTCGCCAACGGCGAGCCCGGGTACCGCCTCGACGATCAGGACCACTTCGCCAACCGACGCATCCGCTCGGTGGGAGAGCTCATCCAGAACCAGGTCCGTGTGGGGCTGTCCCGTATGGAGCGGGTGGTCCGTGAGCGCATGACGACACAGGACGTCGAGGCCATCACGCCCCAGACCCTGATCAACATCCGCCCGGTCGTGGCCGCGATCAAGGAGTTCTTCGGCACCAGCCAGCTCAGCCAGTTCATGGACCAGCACAACCCGCTGTCCGGTCTGGCCCACAAGCGGCGCCTGTCGGCGTTGGGTCCCGGCGGCCTGTCCCGGGAGCGGGCCGGCTTCGAGGTCCGCGACGTGCACACCTCCCACTACGGGCGGATGTGCCCGATCGAGACGCCCGAGGGTCCCAACATCGGCCTGATCGGTGCCCTGGCCACCTACGGCCGGGTCAACGAGTACGGCTTCATCGAGACGCCCTACCGCCGGGTGGTCGACGGCAAGGTGACCGAGGAGATCGTCTACCTGGCCGCCGACGAGGAGGAGGAGCACGTCATCGCCCAGGCCAACGCGGCCCTGGAGGGCGACCAGATCGCCGAGGACCGGGTGCTCGTCCGCCGGGGCCCGCAGGGCGCCGGCGTGCGGGTGGGAGCCACCGTCACCTCCTACGGCAGCACGAGTGAGATCGACTTCGTGCACCCGTCCGAGGTCGACCTCATGGACGTGTCCCCCAAGCAGATCGTCTCGGTGTCGACAGCCCTGATCCCCTTCATCGAGCACGACGACGCCAACCGGGCCCTCATGGGCGCCAACATGCAGAAGCAGGCGGTGCCTCTCGTGGTCCCGGAGGCCCCGTTCATCGGTACCGGTGTCGAGGCCCGGGCTGCACGCGACGCCGGCGACGTCGTGCTCGCCGAGGGGGAGGGCACGGTCACGGAGGTGACCGGTGACCACGTCGCCGTCGACTACACCGGCCGTCAGCGCGACGGGGGTGTGGCGGGGCGCAAGATCCACCGCCTGGCCAAGTTCCGCCGCTCCAACCAGAACACCTGTATCAACCAGAGGTCAGTGGTGAGCGAAGGCCAGAAGGTCGCCGTCGGCGAGCTCCTCGCCGACGGACCCTCCACGGATCAGGGCGAGCTTGCATTGGGCAAGAACCTGCTCGTGGCCTTCATGCCGTGGGAGGGCTACAACTTCGAGGACGCCATCATCCTGTCGGAGCGTCTGGTGCGCGACGACGTGCTGACCTCGATCCACATCGAGGAGCACGAGGTGGACGCCCGGGACACCAAGCTGGGTGCCGAGGAGATCACGAGGGACATTCCCAACCTGTCGGAGGAGATCCTCAAGGACCTCGACGATCGCGGCATCATCCGCATCGGCGCCGAGGTCGACGCCGGCGACGTCCTCGTCGGGAAGGTGACCCCGAAGGGCGAGACCGAGCTCACGCCGGAGGAGCGCCTGCTGCGCGCCATCTTCGGTGAGAAGGCCCGGGAGGTGCGCGACACCAGCCTCAAGGTGCCTCACGGCGAGTCCGGGAAGGTCATCGACGTCCGGGTGTTCTCCCGGGAGGATGCCCACGAGCTTCCCCCCGGGGTCAACCAGCTGGTCCGGGTCTACGTGGCCCAGAAGCGCAAGATCTCCGAGGGCGACAAGCTGGCCGGCCGCCACGGCAACAAGGGTGTCATCTCCAAGATCCTGCCGGTCGAGGACATGCCGTTCCTGTCCGACGGCACCCCGGTCGACATCATCCTCAACCCGCTCGGGGTGCCGAGCCGCATGAACGTCGGCCAGGTCCTCGAGTCCCACCTCGGCTACGCGGCCCGGTGGGGTTGGGACGGCGACGGCAAGGTCGCCGAGGCCCGGCGCGGCAACGGCAAGGCCGCGCTCACGAACGGAACCGCGAAGACGCGTCCCCGGACCGAGCCCGAGGTATGGGTCTCGACGCCGGCGTTCGACGGGGCCCACTGGGACGAGGCGGACGACGCCGGCCGCCATCCGACCATCAAGCATCTCTTCGAGACGCTGCACCCCGAATCGGGCGACGAGACGCGCCTGATCGGAGCCGACGGCAAGACCCGCCTGTACCACGGGCGCACCGGCGAGCCCTATGACAACCCGATCAGTGTGGGCTTCGTGTACATGCTCAAGCTCGCCCACCTCGTGGACGACAAGATCCACGCCCGCTCGACGGGGCCGTACTCGATGATCACCCAGCAGCCGCTCGGCGGCAAGGCTCAGTTCGGGGGCCAGCGCTTCGGCGAGATGGAGGTGTGGGCCCTCGAAGCCTACGGCGCGGCCTACGCCCTCCAGGAGCTGCTCACGATCAAGTCGGACGACGTCCTCGGGCGGGTCAAGGTCTACGAGGCCATCGTGAAGGGAGAGAACATCCCCGAGCCGGGCATCCCCGAGAGCTTCAAGGTGCTCATCAAGGAGATGCAGTCCCTCTGTCTCAACGTCGAGGTCCTGTCGACCACCGGCGAGGAGATCGAGATGCGGGAGCTGGACGAGGACATCTTCCGCACGGCGGAGGAGCTGGGGATCGACATAAGCCGACCCGAACGCGGGTCGGACGAGGAAGACGAACGCAGGGCCGGGGAGAGGAGCTTCTAGGTGCTCGACGTCAACGACTTCGACCAGCTCAGGATCGGGCTGGCCACGGCCGAATCCATTCGCACCTGGTCCAACGGTGAGGTGAAGAAGCCCGAGACGATCAACTATCGCACGCTGCGTCCCGAGAAGGACGGGCTGTTCTGCGAGAAGATCTTCGGGCCCACCAAGGACTGGGAGTGCTACTGCGGCAAGTACAAGCGCGTCCGGTTCCGGGGCATCATCTGCGAGCGCTGCGGCGTGGAGGTGACCAGGTCCAAGGTGCGCCGGGAGCGGATGGGCCACATCGAGCTGGCCGCCCCCGTCGTGCACATCTGGTACCTGCGGGGCACACGGTCGTGGCTGGCGTACCTGCTCATGGGCACCGAGGTCCGTGAGGAGCTCAAGGCCAAGCAGCTGGAGAAGGTCATCTACTTTGCCGCCAACCTGGTGACCTGGGTCGACGAGGAGCGGCGTCACACCGAGCTGCCCAACCTCGAGGCCGAGCTGGCCGAGGAGCTGGCCGACATCGAGCGTCAGCGCGACCTCGACATCGACGCCCGGTTCAAGGAGCTGGAAGGCGAGCTCGCCGGTCTGGAGTCCGAGGGAGCCAAGGACTCCGAGGTCAAGTCCCGTCAGCGGGCGGCCGAGCGCGAGATCGCCGCCTTCCGTGAGCGGGCTGCCGCCGAGCTGGACCTGGCCCGCCGGGCCTTCGACGAGTTCCGGGACCTCTACCCCCGCAAGATCATCGAGGACGAGCTGCTGTGGCGCGAGCTGCGCGACCGCTACGGCGAGTACTTCGAGGGAGGCATGGGGGCCGAGGCCATCGCCCGTCTCATCGAGCGCATCGATCTCGACGAGGAGGAGGTCAAGCTTCGCGACGCCATCGATCCCGGTGACGGGCGCCGGCCCCTGTCGGCCCAGCGCAAGCAGAAGGCCATCAAGCGGCTCAAGATCGTGTCGGCCTTCAACCGCCGCGACGAGCACGAGCGACGGGTCAACGACCCGCGCGCCATGATCCTCGAGGCCGTCCCGGTCATCCCGCCGGACCTGCGCCCCATGGTGCAGCTGGACGGCGGCCGGTTCGCCACGTCCGACCTCAACGATCTCTACCGCCGCGTCATCAACCGCAACAACCGGCTGAAGCGGCTGCTCGACCTCGGGGCTCCCGAGATCATCGTCAACAACGAGAAGCGGATGCTCCAGGAGGCCGTCGACGCCCTGTTCGACAACGGCCGCCGGGGTCGCCCGGTCACCGGACCGGGCAACCGCCCTCTGAAGAGCCTGTCGGACATGCTCAAGGGCAAGCAGGGGCGTTTCCGCCAGAACCTGCTCGGTAAGCGGGTCGACTATTCGGGCCGCTCGGTGATCGTCGTGGGTCCCACCCTCAAGCTCCACCAGTGCGGCCTGCCCAAGCAGATGGCCCTCGAGCTGTTCAAGCCCTTCGTGATGAAGCGGCTGGTCGACTCCGAGCTGGCTCAGAACATCAAGTCGGCCAAGCGCATGGTCGAGCGACGCCGGCCCCAGGTGTGGGACGTGCTCGACGACGTCATCAAGGAGCACCCCGTGCTCCTCAACCGGGCCCCGACCCTCCACCGTCTGGGCATCCAGGCCTTCGAGCCCGTCCTGGTCGAGGGCAAGGCCATCCAGATCCATCCGCTCGTCTGCACGGCCTTCAACGCCGACTTCGACGGCGACCAGATGGCGGTCCACCTGCCGCTGTCGGCCGAGGCCCAGGCCGAGGCGCGCATCCTGATGCTCTCGGCCAACAACATCCTGTCGCCGGCCACGGGCCGCCCCATCACCGTGCCGACCCAGGACATGGTCTTCGGGGTCTACTACCTCACCCTGTCGGTCGACGGGACGAAGGGCGAGGGGCGCTCGTTCCGCCAGCACTACGAGGTGGAGCACGCTTTCGAGTCCGGCGAGGTGGGCCTGCACGCCAAGATCAAGCTGCGGGTCGCGCCGAGCAAGCTGGGTCCCCTGGGCGAGGTCCTGTCCGGGAACGGCTCTGGCAACGGCTCTGGCAACGGCTCGTCCGATGCCGGCGGATCCAACGGGGCGTCGGTGGAGCTCGAGACGACCGTGGGCCGGCTGATCTTCAACAACGCCCTGCCGCCCGGGTTCCGCTTCGTCAACGACGTGGTGGGACGCCGGAACACCAGCATCGGCGGGATCGTGGAGGAGATCGCGACCGCCTATCCGAAGGCCGCGGTGGCCGCCAGCCTCGACAAGATCAAGGACCTCGGATTCCGGTTCGCGGCCCAGTCGGGGCTGACCATCTCGATCGACGACGTCCGGACCCCGCCCGAGAAGAACAGCATCCTGGATCGGTACGAGCGGGAGGCCGAGAAGGCGGAGACCCAGTTCAAGCGGGGCATCATCACCGACGACGAGCGGCGCCAGAAGGAAATCGAGATCTGGACGTCCGCCAACTCCGAGGTGGGACGCGCCATGGAGGCCCAGTTGGCCACCATCGCCTTCAACCCGCTGGACATGATGGTGGACTCCGGGGCTCGAGGAAACTCGCAGCAGATCCGGCAGATCGCCGGCATGAAGGGATTGGTCTCCAATCCCCGAGGCGAGATGATCCCCCGCCCGATCAAGACCAACTTCCGCGAAGGCCTGACCGTCCTGGAGTACTTCATCTCCACGCACGGTGCCCGCAAGGGTCTGGCCGACACCGCGCTGCGTACCGCCGACTCGGGTTACCTGACCCGTCGTCTGGTCGACGTCTCCCAAGACGTGATCATCCGCGAGGAGGACTGCGGCACCGACCGCGGCGTCGCGCT
>DASXCO010000169.1 GCA_036491125.1 Acidimicrobiales bacterium
GAGCCGGGCGACGGCGCGGGGCCCGGCGGCGTGCTGCACACCGATCGATACGGGGTCTCTCCGTTCGCCCCGCCACTTGCCCGGCATCCACGTGCAGATGGGCACGGCGGGGCCGCTGGCCGAGAAGATCCCGAAGAGCGAAGACTCCTGGGGGACGTCGGTGTCCTCTTCGATGCCGGGATGGAAGTTGATCCATCCGCGGCGGCTGCCGGCGACGCGATCCATTCGAGCCAGGATCTCGGCTCGGGCGTCCGGCTGGAACTCCAGTGACTCGGGCGGGCCTTTCACTCAGACCAGTCCGAGCACCCGGCCGGCCGAGAAGATGGCGATGACCACCAGCACGGTCATGGCGATGGTGCAGAGCAGCTCGTAGCCCCGGCGGCGCAGGCCGAAGATCCCGACGCCCTGAGCCAGCACCAACGCCACGACGAAGACGGCGATCGTCATCGGCGAGCAGGATCGGCCCGGGGGGCGGGCCCGAGGGAGTGGCCGACCCGGGCGCTCAACGGCGGGGGCCGGTGGCAGCCACGCTCTCGGGACTCTCGGGCGCGGCGACCTTGGCCTCGACGTCGCCCTCGACGCTGGCAGTGCCGAGCATGGGGCCCTCGCCCGCGGGGTCGAGGATGCCGCCTTCCGCCCAGGTGTAGCGGCCCGTCAGCACGGCCTGGGCGGCGGCGTAGTTGTCGGAGTCGTCGTTGTGCCATAGCTCGTGGAAGAGCCGGTCGACCCGGCGGCGGGCGCCCGTGCAGAACAGATCGGCCAGCTCGAAGGCACCCTCGCCCTCCACCTCGCCGTCGTCGGTCAGCATCTGGGCGCGCACACACGCCGCGCTCATGGCGAACAGCTCGGCCCCGATGTCGACGATGCGACCGAGGAAAGCCTGCTTGCGCTCGAGCTTGCCCTGCCAGCGGGACATCCCGTAGAAGGTCGAGCGGGCGAGCTTGCGGCTGGAGCGTTCGACGAAGCGCAGGTGGGTCCCCAGCTCGCCGAACTCCGCGTAGCTGCGAGGGGACTGGCCCTGCCCGACCGCGAGCCGCGGCAACCACTTGCTGTAGAAGGCCCCCGCCTTGGCCGCCGTCTTGGCCTTGGTCCGGGCGTCGACCTCAGGATCGATGATGGCGCCGGCGACGGCGAGGTGCTGGTCGACGGCCTCCCGAGCGATCAGCAGCTTCATGATCTCGGAGGAGCCCTCGAAGATCCGGCAGATGCGGAGGTCTCGGAGGATCTGCTCGGCCGGGACCGGCTTCTCGCCACGGGCCTCGAGGGACGCTGCCGTCTCGAACCCTCGGCCGCCCCGGATCTGGACCATCTCGTCAGCGACCTGCCAGGCCATCTCCGAGCAGTACAGCTTGGCCAGGGCGGCCTCGATGCGGATGTCGTGCTGCTCGGCGTCGGCCAGGAGGCTGGACAGCTCCACCACGGCTTCCTCGGCGAAGGTCACGCCGGCCATGAAGGCGATCTTCTCGGCCACCGCCTCGTGCTTGCCGATCGGCATGCCCCACTGGACGCGCTCGTTGGCCCACTGGCGCACGATCTTGAGGGACAGCTTCGAGGACGCCGCGCAGGTGGCGGGGAGCGACAGACGCCCGGTGTTGAGCGTCTGCAGGGCGACCTTCAGGCCCCGACCCTCGCCGCCGACGACGTCGTCGACCGGCACGCGCACGTTCTCGAATCGGGTCACTCCGTTCTCGATGCCACGAAGGCCCATGAACTGGTTGCGGTGCAGCACTTTCACGCCGGGCGCGTGGGCATCGACGATGAAGGCGGTGATGCCACCGCGGTGCCCCTCGGAGCGGGGGACGGTGGCCATGACGACCAGGAGATCGGCGATGACGCCGTTCGTGGTCCACAGCTTCTCGCCGTTGATGAGATAGGCCGAGCCGTCCTCGGTGGGGACGGCGCTGCAGTGCATCCGGGCCGGGTCGCTCCCGACGTCGGGCTCGGTGAGCAGAAAGGCGCTGATCTGATCGCGGGCCACACGGGGCAGGTACTTGCGCTTCTGCTCGGGGGTGCCGAACAGCTTGAGCGGCTGGGGCACCCCGATCGACTGGTGGGCGCTGAGCAGCGTGCTGATCGCCGAGTGGTAGGTGACCGCCATGGCCAGGGCGCGGTTGTAATAGACGTACGACAGCCCCAGGCCGCCGTACTCCTCGTCGATCTTCATGCCCAGGGCGCCCAGGTCGCAGAGGCCCTTGATGACGCTCTCGGGGATCTTGGCGTCGCGCTCGATGACGGCGGGGTCGACCTCCTCTCGCAGGAAGGCCTCCAGGCGGGCCAGGAAGGCCTCGCCCTTGGCCCTGTCCTCGGCGGACGGACGGGGATGGGGGTGGACCATCTCCAGCTTGAAGCGGCCCAGGAACAGCTCCTTGGCGAAGCTGGGCTGGTCCCACTCCTGCTGCCGGGCGGCCTCGGCGACGTCGCGGGACTGCTTCTCGGTGACGGCTCGAGTGTTCAAGGCCTTGACCCTCCTCGATGCGGGCAACGAAGACGAACGAGACCCGGTAGGCCTTCGCCCCGTCTTGTACCCGCCCTGGTCGGCGCCCATGTCGGGCCCGTCCATATTGCCACTCCACCAGCCGACGGCGGCATCTCCCCGTCGTAGAATTGGGATATGAGCACCGAAACCACGGGGGAGCCGCTGTCCGAGCAGCACCACGATCAGGAGGCCCCGCGTTGGCGGGGCATCAACCACCTGGCGCTGATCACCGATGACATGGACGCGACCGTGCGCTTCTATGACGGGGTGCTCGGCGCCCGACTGGTGGCCGATCTGGGTACCCGCTCGTTCCGCCACTATTTCTTCGAGTTCGGGGCCGGCAACACGGTCGCGTTCTTCGAGTACCAGGGAGTGAAGCTGGAGACGTTCGCCAAGCCGGCGGGGATCCCCGATCCCCGGGCCATCCAGTTCGACCACCTGTCGTTCAACCTGCCCGACGAGACCGCCCTGCTGGCCCTCCGGGACCGGCTGAAGGCCGCCGCTTGCGAGGTGACCGACCTGGTGGATCACGGCTTCCTCCGGTCGATCTACTTCACCGACCCGAACGGGATCGCCCTCGAAGCCTCGTACTGGGTGACCGACCCGACGGGACGGGCCGCCGACTACGCCGACGAGGGGCTCTTCGCCGACCCCGATCCGGTCCCTGCCGTGCGCGAGCTGCGGTCCGAGGGCCGGGTGCGGTCGGTCCCCTCCACCCGCCTCGCCTGAGTCCGTCCGGGGCAGCGAGGCCCGGCCAGGGAGCGCCTGAGCCGGGCCCGTCCGGGGCCGGGCACTAACGTGAGCCGTCCGAGCGAGGTCGGAGGATCGTGATGGAGGAAGGCCCCAGCGTGGCCGTGAAGGGCCCCGACGAGGCGCCTGCGGCCCACCCGCTCGACTCGCTGTCGGTGGCGGAGATCAGCGCCGCCTGCGCCATCGTGACAGAGGACCGCGGGTTGGTGGACGACGTCAGGTTCCCCTGGGTCACTCTGCACGAGCCGCCGAAGGACGTCGTGACGGGGTACCGGCCCGGCGACGACATCGATCGCCAGGCCGAGGTGGCGGTGTGCGAGCGGATCACCGGCGTGGTGCACGAGGCCGTGGTGTCGATCACCCGGTCGACAGTCCTTTCGTGGCAATCGGTGCCCGGCGCGGTCACCCCGCTGCTGGTCGACGAGCTCGTCTTCGCCTTCCAGGCCGTCAAGGCCGACGCCCGGTGGCAGGAGGCCATGCGGCGACGGGGGGTCACCGACCTCGAGCTGGTCCAGGTGGACCCGTGGCCGGCAGGCAACTTCGGGATCGCCGCAGAAGCGGGACGGCGTCTCGTTCGCTGCGTCTCCTACGTGCGGACCCACGCTGCCGACAACGGCTACGCCCGTCCCGTGGAGGGGCTCGTCGCCGTGGTCGACCTCGCCACCGCCGAGGTGATCGAGCTCGTGGACCGGGAGGTCGTCCCGGTCCCCGAGGCGGCCGGCAACTACGACCCGGCGTCGGTGGGCGAGCAACGACAGGGCCTGCGGCCGCTCGTCATCTCCCAACCGGAGGGCCCCAGCTTCGTGGTCGAGGGATCCGAGATCCGCTGGCAGCGTTGGCGCCTGCGGGTATCCGTCCATCCCATCGAGGGCGTCGTGCTCCACACCGTCGGCTACGAGGACGGCGGACGGGTCCGACCGATCCTCCACCGGGCCTCGATCGCCGAGATGGTTGTCCCCTACGGGGACACCTCCACCAACCACTGGTGGAAGAACGCCTTCGACGTCGGCGAGTGGGGGCTGGGCAAGATGATGCAGAGCCTCACCCTCGGCTGCGACTGCCTGGGCGAGATCCGCTACCTCGACGCCGTCGTCGGTGACGATCGGGGCGGGGCCCGCACGATCTCCAACGCCGTCTGCCTGCACGAGGAGGATTACGGGATCCTCTGGAAGCATGTCGATCTCTGGAGCGGCGCCTCCGAGGTGCGCCGGTCCCGGCGGCTGGTGATCTCGTTCATCGCCACCGTGGGGAACTACGAGTACGGCTTCTACTGGTACCTCTATCTCGACGGCACCATCCAGCTCGAGGTGAAGCTGACGGGCATCATCCAGACGTCGGCTCGCGAGCCCGGCCACCGCCCGGCCTTCGGCGAGGTCGTCGGTCCCGAGCTCTACGCGCCGAACCACCAGCATCTGCTCTGCGCCCGGCTCGACTTCGACCTGGACGGCCGGTCGAACTCGGTCTACGAGCTGGACGCCGTCAGCCTCCCGCCCGGTGAGGACAATCCCGAGGGGAGCGCCTTCCGCTCTCGGGCCACCCTGCTCGCGTCGGAGTCGGAGGCCCAGCGCATGATCGATCCGCTCGCCGCTCGCAGCTGGAAGGTCGTCAACCAGTCCTCGCTGAACGGCCTCGGCCAGCCGGTGGGCTACAAGCTGATCCCCGGCCAGTCGACCTGCCTGCTGGCGCAGCCGTCGTCGAGCGTCGGTCGCCGGGCCGCGTTCGCGTCGAAGAGTCTCTGGGTGACCCCCTTCGATCCGGCCGAGCGCCGCCCGGCGGGGGACTACCCGAACCAGAGCAGCGGCGGCGACGGGCTCCCGGCGTGGACGGCAGCGGACCGCCCGCTGGTCGACACCGACGTGGTCCTGTGGCACACGTTCGGCCTCACTCACGTGCCCCGACCCGAGGACTGGCCCGTCGCCCCTGTCGATTATGCGGGGTTCGTCCTGAAGCCGGCCGGCTTCTTCGATCGCAACCCGGCGCTGGATGTGCCCCCGACGACGAACGGACACTGCTCCAGCGAGTGAGGGCGCGTTCCGCATCTGGTCGAAACGGGTCACCGCGCCGGTGAGGGTCGCGCCCACTTTCGACCAGATGTGGAACAAGACTGATGGGAGTGCCCGCGGCCGACGGGCTCACGACGGACCCCTCGCCCGGCCACCCGGTCCGTAGACTCGGGTCGATGGGTACCCGCGGCGACAGCGACGCCGGGGGGGATCGCGTCCTCACCATCCCCAATGCCGTCACCGCGGCCCGTCTCGCTGCTGTGCCGGTATTCCTGTGGCTCCTGTTCGGAGTGCAGAACCGGGTGGCCGCGGCGGCGCTGCTGGCCGTGCTGGGGGCCACCGACTGGGTCGACGGGTGGCTCGCCCGTCGGCTCGGTCAGGTCTCCACGCTGGGAAAGGTGCTCGACCCGGTGGCGGACCGTGTCCTGCTCGGGGTCGGCGTGGTGGCGATCACAGTCGACGGGTCCGTACCCCTGTGGCTGGGTGTCGCCGTGTTGGCGCGCGAGGCACTTGTGTCGGCGGCCGTCCTGGCCCTGGCCGCCGCGGGAGCGGCCAGGATCGACGTGGTGTGGGTCGGCAAGGCGGGCACGTTCGGCCTGATGGTCGCCTTCCCGCTGTTCCTGGTGGCGGGGCCGTCGGCGTCGTGGCCCAACGCGGCGCTGGTCGCGGCGTGGGTGTGCGCGGTGCCCGCGCTGATCCTGTCGTGGTACGCAGCCGGCACCTACATCCCGCTCGCCCGGGGTGCGCTCGCTCGAGGACGCCGACCCGGTAGGTCGTCCGGCGGGAGCGCTCGGGTAGGGTCGAGACCGTGAAGGCGGTGATCATGGCGGGCGGGGAGGGCACGCGTCTGCGCCCGCTGACGTCCAACCAGCCCAAGCCCATGCTGCCCATGGTGAACCGCCCGATGATGGAGCACATCGTGGGGCTGCTCAGGGAGCACGGCTTCGACGACATCGTCGTGACCGTCGCCTTCCTGGCCAACGCCGTGCGGACCTACTTCGGTGACGGATCCGAGTTCGGCGTCAGGATGGTCTACGCCACCGAGGAGACTCCCCTCGGCACCGCGGGCTCGGTGCTCAACGCCAGGGACGAGCTCGACGAGCGCTTTCTCGTGATCTCCGGAGACGTGCTCACCGACATCGACCTCTCGGCGATCATGGCCTTCCACGAGGAGCGGCGGGCCCTGGTCACCATCGGGCTCAAGGCCATGGAGAACCCCCTCGAGTTCGGCATCGTCATCACCAACGAGGACGGCTCCATCGATCGATTCCTGGAGAAGCCCACCTGGGGGCAGGTGTTCAGCGACACGGTCAACACCGGGATCTACGTCCTCGAGCCCGAGGTGTTCGACTTCGTCGAGTCGGGGCGCCCAGTCGACTTCTCGGGCGAGGTGTTCCCGGCACTGCTGGCGGCGGGCGAGCCGCTGTACGGCTACGTCGCCGAGGGGTACTGGGAGGACGTCGGCAACGCCGAGGCCTACGTCCGGGCCCACCAGGACGTGCTCGACAACAAGGTGGTCATCGACGTGCCCGGCTTCTCCATGCGACCGGGCGTGTGGATCGGCGAGGGTGCCGAGGTGCACCCCTCGGCTCACATCGACGGTCCTGTGGTGATCGGCGACTACTGCCGCATCGGCCCCGGTGCCCATCTTGGCGACCACACGGTGCTCGGCGGCAACGTGCTCGTCGGACCGGACGCCTCCCTGCAGCGGGCCATCGTCCACGAGAACTCGTACCTGGGGCAGGGGGTGAGCCTGCGGGGGTGCGTCCTCGGGCGGGCCAATGACCTCCGGCAGGGGGTGCGGTGCGAAGAGGGCGTGGTCCTGGGCGACGAGTGCTTCGTGGGCGAGCAGGCGGTCATCAACCCCGGGGTGAAGGTCTACCCGTCGAAGACGGTGGAGGCCGGCGCCACGGTCAGCTCCTCGATCGTGTGGGAGTCACGCGGGACCCGCAGCCTGTTCGGGCGGGTGGGCGTCACCGGCCTGGCGAACGTGGACATCAGTCCCCAGCTGGCGGTCCGGGTGGCCATGGCCTACGCCACGACCCTCAAGCGGGGCAGCACCGTGACGACCTCGCGCGACTCGAGCCGAGCGGCCCGGATGCTCAAGCGGGCGATCATGGTCGGGCTCAACGCGGCCGGTGTGAACGCCGACGACCTGGAGGTCGCCACCCTTCCGGTCACCCGGTTCCAGGTGCGGCGGGGATCGAGCCAGGGCGGCATCAGCGTGCGGTTGTCTCCCGGGGACCCGCAAGCGGTCCTGATCCGGTTCTTCGACGACACCGGCGTTGACGTCGACGAGACGACACAGCGCAAGATCGAGCGCCTCGTGAACCGCGAGGATTTTCGTCGGGTGCCGGCGGCCGAGATCGGCGACCTCGGCTTTCCGCCCAGGACCCTCGAGTTCTACACCGCGGCGCTCATGGACAGCATCGACCTCGATGCGGTGCGGGCCGCCCGGTTCAAGCTGGTCGTCGACTACGCCTACGGCACGGCGAGCTTCGTGATGCCAAATGTGCTGGCCCGGCTCGGCGCCGACGTCCTTGCGGTCAACCCCTACGCCTCGACCGAGGGCGCAGTGGCCTTCGATCGGGAGACGCACGCACGCCAGGTGGGCCAGATGGTCCAGAGCTCGGGCGCCCATCTCGGTGCCGTGATCTTCCCTGACGGCGAGCGACTGGTGATCGTCGACGACGCCGGCCACGTGCTGAGCGATGACGAGGCGCTGCTGGCGCTGCTGCGACTGGTGGTGACCAGCCGGGATCGACCGCGCGTGGCGCTGCCGGTCGTCGCCAGCCGGGCCGCCGAGGTCATCTGCGCCGAGGCCGGGGCCGAGGTCGTCTGGACCAAGACCTCCACCGCCCATCTGATGGAGGTCGCCGCCGAGGAGCAGGTCGACTTCGCCGGAGGGCGCGAGAGCGGGTTCGCCTTCCCGGCCTTCCTCCCCGCCTACGACGCCGCCGCCACGCTGGTCAACCTGCTGGCCATGCTGGCGAGCGGCGGGATCCGACTCTCGAAGGTCGTCGGCCAGTCCTCGCCCGTCCACATGGCCCACCAGCGGGTGATCACTCCCTGGGAGCAGAAGGGCCTGGTCATGCGCACGCTGGTGGAGAACCTCAAGGACCGGGAGCTGGTCCTCGTCGACGGGGTCAAGGTGCTGGAGGACGACGGGTGGGCCCTGGTCCTGCCCGACCCCGAGCATCCCGTCACCCACGTATGGGCCGAGGCGGCGGACGACCGGGCCGCCTCGACGCGGGCCGAGGAGTACGCGTCGCTCGTCCGTGAGCTGCTCCGGTAGCGCCGACGGAAGCTGCCCTCGGGAGAACGCCGACCCGGCGGCGGCGCGCTGGACCGGGCAGGTCGCGGTATCGGGTAGCTTCCTGCCATGAATGTGCCCGACGGCCTCCGCTACACCTCCGACCACGAGTGGGCCCGTCTCGAGGACGGCAAGGTGCGGGTCGGGATCACCGACTACGCCCAGGACGCCCTGGGTGACGTGGTGTTCGTCCAGCTCCCGGAGCAAGGGGCGACCGTCGAGGGATCGGCGGTGTTCAGCGAGGTCGAGTCGACGAAGTCGGTCTCGGACATCTACGCGCCCGTGGCTGGCGTGGTGGTCGAGGTCAACACGGAGCTCGCCGACGCTCCGCAGCGCGTCAACGAGGACCCGTACGGCGAGGGCTGGATCTGCGTGATCGAGCCGCGGGAGCCCGGCGAGGTCGCCGGGCTCCTTGACGCCGAGGCCTATCGTCAGCTGATCTCGAGCTAGTCCGATCACCACCCGGTGAGCGGCGGACCGTCAAGGAGTACGGTTGACTCCGATGTTCTGCAACAACTGCGGTCACCGCAACCCACCCGACGCCAAGTTCTGCTCGTCGTGCGGAGCGGTGCTGCCCGGGTCCGCCGACGATACGACGGTGACGTTCCTGCCTGTCGAGGGTGGCGGAGAGGTGGCCGAGGAGGAGGTCGGCGTCACGCTTCCGGAGCTGCCCCAAGGCACGGGCATGCTCGTGGTCAAGCGCGGTCCCAACGCCGGCTCGAAGTTCATGCTGGACGAAGACGTCACCCGGGCCGGACGTCACCCGGAGAGCGACATCTTCCTCGATGACATCACGGTGTCCCGACGTCACGCCGAGTTCGCGCGTCGCGAGCGCGGCTATCTCGTACGGGACGTAGGCTCTCTCAACGGCACGTACCTGAACCGGGAGCGCATCGAGGAGGCTGAGCTCGCCAGTGGAGACGAGGTCCAGATAGGTAAGTTCAAGCTCGTCTATTTGGCGGGGGCGGCGGAAGGGTAAGGCGGTCGGCTTGGCGGAGCGGACGTATCTCTCGATCGGGGACGTGTTGTCCCTGTTGAAGGACGAGTTTCCCGACATCACCATCTCGAAGATCAGGTTCCTCGAGAGCCAGGGTCTCCTCGACCCTGAACGCACCCCGTCGGGGTACCGGAAGTTCTACGAGGAGGATGTCGACCGGCTTCGGTGGATCCTGCGCCAGCAGCGCGAGAACTTCCTGCCCCTCAAGGTCATCAAGGGCCGTCTGCGCCGCAACGGCGGCTTGGCCGAGGGTGAGTCCCCCGACCCCGATCGCGTTGATCCTGCTGGCAGGGCGGGTGCCGGTGCAGGGGTCGGTGTGGCCCGCAAGGCGACCGGCTCGCGGTCCGTGGCCGGCGTGGCGGCGATTGCGACCCTCCGACCCCGCGAGGCCGGGACGGCGGGTACGCCCGCGCAGGGTCCGGGTGAGCGCCCGAGGGGCGCAGCGGGCGGCGCTCGCGTGCACCAGGGTCCGGAGGGCGGCCAGGACGAGCCGGCCGAGGGTGCGCACGACCTGGATCGGGAGCCGCCGGCCCAGGAGGGGCGTGCCCGGGAGGCCCGTGCCCGGGAGCGGACAGGACAGACGTCGACGCCGTCGCCCACCGGAGTACGGAGCCGCTTCGGGGTTCCCTCCCAGCAGCGGGGCGGTCGCCCTGACGCCGGGGCCCTGCCGGCCGACACCCGAGGGCGGGGCGGGTCACCAGGCCGCTCGGCCCCGGCGACACCCGGCGCAGGAGTCCGGCCCGACGACGCCACCCTCCCGAGAAGCCGGCCCGACGATACTGGCGGCCCGGGAAGCCGGCCCGACGACACCGTCGGCCCGAGAAGCCGGCCCGACGACACTGCCGGCCCGGGAGGTCGGCCCGACGACACTGCCGGCCCAGCCGGCAGGCGGGAGGGGTCAGCGGGCCCGCGGCCAGCGCCTCCGGAGACGACCGAGGAGCAGTCGGGCGGTCCGCTCTCTATCGGCCTGTCGGGCGTGAACCTCACCGCGGGCGAGCTGTCGGAGGCGAGCGGCCTGAGCGAAGAGGATCTTCGCGAGCTGGAGCGCTATGGCCTCCTCGTCGGGCGGCCGGTCGGTGACACGGTCTACTTCGACGAGGAGTCCTTGACGGTCGCCCGCCTGTCGGCGGGGTTTCGTCGGTTCGGTATCGAGGCCCGACACCTGCGCATGTACCGCACGGCGGCCGACCGTGAGGCGTCATTCTTCGAGCAGATCGTCATGCCGATGCTCAAGCAGCGGAACCCCGTGGCCAGACGGCGCGCCGTGGAGACCCTGACCGAGCTGGCGCGCCTCGGCCAGGGGCTCCGAGGCTCACTCTTGCGGAGCGCCCTGAGGGACAACACCGGGGGGTGACACCGGCATCGGCCCGGGTCCTCATCGATAGCGACGAGCTCAGGACCAGGGTGTCCCGCCTGGGGGCAGAGCTGTCGGCGGCGTACCCAGGCGGCATGGTGCTCGTTGCGGTGCTCAAAGGCAGCGTGTGCTTTCTGGCCGATCTCGTGCGCTCCGTCACCGTGTCATGCCAGATCGACTTCCTCGCCATCTCGTCCTACGCCGAAGGGACCGGACGGGTCCGAATCGTGAAGGACCTCGACACCGACATCTCCGGACAGGAGGTGGTGCTCGTCGAGGACATCGTCGATACCGGCCTCACGCTGACCTACATTCTCGGCGAGCTCGAGCGGCGCGGCCCGCGTTCGCTCGCGGTGTGCGCACTCTTGGACAAGACCGCTCGTCGCATCGTGCCCACGCCGATCCAATACGTCGGTTTTGCCATCGAGGACGAGTTCGTCCTCGGCTACGGCCTCGACTACGCCGAGCGCTACCGCAACCTCGACCGGGTCGTGGCCGGTGACCTCGCTGCGCTCCGGGTGGAGCCCGACGCGCATGTCGAAGAGCTGTTCTCACGCTAAGTTGCTTCTATGGTCGAGGTGCACTTGGCAGCCGTGCGGGTTGACCTCCAGTCGAACACGCCGGTGGTGCTGCTCCAGGAGACCGAGGGCGCCAGGCGGACGCTGCCGATCTTCATCGGGGCCCCCGAGGCCACGGCGATCGCCTTCGCTCTCCAGGGGGTGACCACCCCCCGACCGATGACCCACGACCTGATGAGGGACATGCTGGCCGCCCTGGGGGCCAGCGTGGAGCGGGTTGTGATCACCGAGCTCAGATCGGCGACCTATTACGCCGAGCTGCAGCTCCGGATGGGCGACCAGAGCCCGACGGTGTCCAGCCGTCCGTCGGACGCCATCGCCCTCGCCGCCCGCCTGGGGACCCCCCTGTACGTGGCCGACGACCTCCTCGACGCGGAGGGCGTGGTCCTCCAGACAGAGGACGAGGACGACGAGCCGGCCAACCCCGAGGAGCTGGTGGGCGAGTTCCGCCAGTTCCTGCAGAACATCCGGCCCGAGGACTTCAGCTCCTAGCCGGGTCGCCGGAGGCCGCCCGGCGCGTCGTTGACGCCATCCAGGGGGGAGCGTACGCTGTGACAACGGCGTAACTACGTCGATGTGAGTGTCACGGCCCGAGCGACTGATGCCTGGTCAGGGTTCCGTCGAGGGGTCAGTCGACCGGGAGGCAGCACGCCATGGCAGAAGACGGGTTTCGCGGGCCGCAGGTCTGTGCGATCGTCGGTATCACCTACCGCCAGCTCGACTACTGGGCGAGAACCGATCTTCTGGTCCCGTCCATCTCGGAGGCCCGGGGGAGCGGGACCCAGCGGCGGTACTCCTACCGGGACCTGCTCGAGCTCAAGGTCATCAAGCAATTGCTGGATGCCGGCGTGTCCCTCCAGTCGACCCGCCGGGCCATCCAGTGCCTCCGGGACAACCTGGGCGAGGACGTCGCCTCGGCGAACCTGGTCCTCGGGGGATCGGACTCGCTCCTTGCCCACTCGGGAGAGCAGGTCGTCGACCTGCTGAAGGGTGGCCAGGGCGTGCTCAACATCGTCCCCCTGGCCGGCGTCAAGGAGGCGATCGACGCCGCCATCCTGCGGCTGGCGCCCGAGGGCGAGGCACCCGCTCAGCACGCGAGCGGGACCACCGAGCAGACCGAGCCGGTCGCCAGATCCGCGGTCGGCCAAGGGGGGTAGGGCACCCTGGACAGAAGCGGCCTCCCATACGAGAGCGTCCGCTTCGCCCACAACTCGGAGCGGCAGTTTGCCAAGCTCCTCGACTTCTACGGGATCATCTGGCAGTACGAGCCCGTCGAGTTCACCCTGGAGCGGGACACCAATGGCGCACCCGCCGCGGCTCTCCGGCCCGACTTCTATCTGCCCGCGTACGACCTCTACATCGAGATCACCACCCTCAACCAGCGTCTGGTGACGAAGAAGAACGCCAAGGTGCGACGTCTCCGCCAGCTGCACCCCGAGGTGAAGATAAAGATCTTCTACCAGCGTGACTATCTGAACCTCCTGGTCAAGTACGGCCTGGAAGAGCCCTCGCAGTTGGCCGACGCCGGCCTCGACACGGTCGAGCCCCGTCCCCTCTCCTTCGAGCCCGAGGACGACTAGCCCGGCTCGGGAGGCCGGCGCAAGGACGCTGCGCTCGGCTGGGCACACCCTGGGGAGGCCGTAGGCTGGCGGGCGTGACAACCCAGCGCTCGCCGTTGGCAGCCGCCCATGAGTCGCTCGGCGCGCGCTTTGTCGACTTCGGCGGATGGGAGATGCCGATCTCCTATCCGGCGGGGACGGTGGCCGAGCATCGGGCGTGCCGGAGCGCCGCCGTCGCCTTCGACGTGAGTCACCTGGGCACGGTGCGAGTCGAAGGGCGTGACGCCTTCGAGCGGCTCCAGCGCAGCCTGACCAACGACCTTCGGCGCATCGGTCCCGGCCGAGCGCAGTACACCCATCTCCTCGACGAGGCCGACGGCTCGGTGATCGACGACATCATCGTGTGGTGGGTCGCGCCGACCCGCTTCGACGTGATGCCCAATGCCTCGAACACCGCCAGCGTCAGGGGTGCCCTGGGCGGTCCCGACGTGACCCGTGAGCGGGCGGTGATCGCCATACAGGGGCCGACCGCCCGCCAGCAGCTGGCGTCCGTGAGCACGGCCGCGGCGACGGTGTCCCGCTTCGGGGTGGCTGTCTTCGACTGGGACGGCGCCGACTGCGTGGCCGCTGGGACCGGTTACACGGGCGAGGACGGCGTCGAGTGCGCCGTGCCGGTTGCCCGGGCGGAGGCCTTCTGGTGGGCCGTGCTGGACCAGGGGGTGGTCCCTGCCGGGCTCGGCGCGCGCGACACGCTCCGGCTGGAGGCGGGCCTGCCCCTGCACGGTCATGAGCTGGGACCGGGGATCACCCCCCTCCAGGCCGGGTTGGGCTGGGTGGTCGGCTGGGACAAGGGGGAGTTCCGGGGGCGGGAGGCCCTCGAGGCCGAGCGCCGCCGGGGGATCGCTCGGCGACTCCGGGGATTGGTGACCGAGGGGCGCCAGCCTCCTCGCGACGGCAACGACGTGCGCGATGGTGACCGGCTCCTCGGCCGGGTGACGAGCGGGAACTACTCTCCCGTGCTCGAGCGGGGGATCGGGATGGCCCTGGTCGCGCCGGACGTCGAGCCCGGCGCGGCGGTGACGATCGACGTGCGTGGGCGACCAGTCGATGCCAGCGTCGTGACGCTGCCCTTCGTCGGTCCCCGCGCCACCGCGAGAAGGGGTGTGTGAGCCAGTGGGTCACTACGTTCCGCACACCGACGCCGAGATCGACGTCATGCTGGCCGCCTTGGGGCTGACGTCGGTGGAGGAGCTGTTCGCTTCCGTCCCCCAGGCGCTCCGCCTGGCCGGCGGGCTCGATCTGCCCGCGGGGCTGGGCGAGCCGGACGTGCTGGCTCGGCTCGAAGAGCTGGCCGGGCGCAACCAGGTGGACGGACGGGACCTGGTCTGCTTCGCCGGGGCGGGCGCCTATGACCACGAGGTACCTGCGGCGACCCGGTCGCTGGCCGGCCGGGCCGAGTTCGTCACCGCCTACACGCCGTATCAGCCCGAGGTGGCCCAGGGCGTGCTCCAGGCCCTGTTCGAGTTCCAGACCATGATCGCCCGGCTGGCCGGTGTCGGCATCGCCAACGCCTCCTTGTACGACGGCGCCAGCGCCACCGTGGAAGCGGTGAACCTGGCCACGTCCTCCACCCGTCGGTCGACGGTGTGGATCTCCGAGGGCGTGCACCCGCACTGGCGCCAGGTCGTGAGGACGTTCGCCGCCGGAGAGGGTCGCGAGGTGGTCGAGATCCCCCTCGACGACGGCGTGACGGCGTGGCCGGACGAGCCGCACGACGTCGGCGCCGTCATCACCGCCTACCCGAACTACCTGGGCTGCCTGGAGGACCTCGGTCGGGCTCGGCAGGTGGCCGACGGCGCCGGGGCGCCGCTCGTCGTGGCCTTCGACCCGGTGGCGGCCGGACTGCTCCGCTCACCGGGGTCGTGGGGAGCCGACGTGGTGGTGGGCGAGGGTCAGGCCTTCGGGACGGCGCTCAATTTCGGCGGCCCCTACCTGGGGCTCTTCGCGTGCACCGAGGAGCACGTGCGCCGCCTGCCCGGCCGCCTGGTGGGCGAGACGGTCGACACGGAGGGCCGCCGTGCCTACGTCACCACGCTGCGGACCAGGGAACAGGACATCCGCAGGGAGCGGGCGTCGTCGAACGTCTGCACCAACCAGACTCTGATGGCCGTGACGGCGGCGATCCAGCTCGGGTGGCTGGGCACGGGCGGGCTCGTCGAGGTGGCTCTCCGCTGCGCCCGGGGTGCCCGCTACTGCCGTGAGGCGCTGCTCGCGGTCGACGGCGTCGAGCCACTCGTCTCGGCGCCCGTCCTGCGCGAGTTCGCCGTCCGGGCCCCCGTCGACGGCGAGGTGCTCGTCGAGCGGCTGGCCGAGGAGGGCTTCCTCGCCGGGGTGCCGCTCGGGCCCGGTCTGGAGGCCAGTGGGTGCGAGGGTGGCTTGCTCGTGGCGGTCACCGAGCGCCGGACGAGGGAGGAGATCGACGCCTTCGCCGCCGCCTTCGAGAAGGCCGTGCGGTGATGGACCGGGAGGGCGCGGGCGCCGCCACCAGCGCCGGGACGAGCGCCGCCACCGACCCCGCCGGGGGGCGGGCCTCGAGCGCGCCGCTCATGGGTCGGGAGTCCGAGCCGACCATCTTCGAGCTCTCGCAGCCCGGCCGGCGGTCATGGTCCCTGCGCACCACGGGTGTACCAGAGTGGTCGGCGCCGGAGCTGGTGCCCGAGGCGCACCTGCGGTCCGAGCCGGTCGAGGTGGCCGAGGTGTCCGAGCGCGACCTCGTGGCGCACTTCACCCGGCTCTCGCACCGGCAGTACGCGGTGGACGTCGGGGCCTATCCCCTCGGGTCGTGCACGATGAAGTACAACCCCAAGCTGTGCGACGAGGTCGCCTCCCTCCCCGGCCTGACCCGCGCCCACCCCGCTGCTCCCGCGTCACTGGTGCAGGGGTGGCTGGAGCTGCTGGTCGCGCTGGAGGAAGCCCTGTGCAAGGTGACAGGGATGACGGCGGCCACCTTGCAGCCGGCGGCGGGCGCGGCCGGCGAGCTCACCGGGTTGATGCTGATGCGGGCCTGGCACTCGGCGCAGGGGAACGGGTCAGGGCGGCGACGGGTGATCATCCCCGACTCCGCCCACGGGACCAACCCGGCCTCGGTCACCCTCGGCGGCTACGAGGTGACGACGGTTGCCTCCGATGCCAGAGGTTGCGTCGACGTGGACGCCCTCGAGGCCGTACTCGACGACACGGTGGCTGGCATCATGCTCACCAACCCGAACACCCTCGGGCTGTTCGAGGAGGACATCGCCACCATCGCCGCGGCCGTGCACGACGTCGGTGGGTTGCTCTACTACGACGGGGCCAATCTCAACGCCATCCTCGGTGTGGCCCGCCCCGGCGACATGGGCTTCGACATCGTGCACATGAACCTGCACAAGACGTTCGCCACGCCCCACGGCGGCGGGGGACCGGGCGCAGGGCCGGTGGCGGTATCGGAGCGGCTGGCGCCCTTCCTGCCCGGACCGCGTCCCGTGCGCCGTCCCGGCGGCCAGGAGGACCAGGCCGACGGCTACGGGTGGGAGATGCCGGAGCGCTCCATCGGCCGGGTGCACTCCTGGCACGGCAACGCCGTGGTCCTGGCCCGGGCGTACGCCTACGTCCTCGCCAACGGCGGTGACGGCCTGCGGCGGGTGGCCGACGCCGCCGTGCTCAACGCCAACTGGCTGCGCCAGCGCCTGCGCGGCTCCTACGACATCCCCTACGACCGGCCCAACATGCACGAGCTGGTGATCTCGGCCGCCAACCTGAAGCGGCGCAGCGGCGTCAAGGCGCTCGACGTGGCGAAGCGACTGCTGGAGGAGGGCTTCCACTCTCCGACGGTGTACTTCCCGCTGACCGTCGAGGAGGCCCTCATGATCGAGCCGACCGAGACCGAGAGCCCGCAGACGCTCGAAGCCCTGGGCCACGCCCTCGAGGTCATCGCCGCCGAGGCCCTCGGTGGCGATCCCGGCCCGGCGAAGGCGGCGCCGCGGACCACGCCGGTCTCCCGGGTCGACGAGGCCCGGGCGGCCCGCCAGCTCGTTCCGACCTGGGACGCCCGGGGCTGAGCAGGCCGCGGGTCCGGACGGCGGCGCCCTCGCGTGCGGCGCCCTTTCCGGGGGTCGCCTCGGCGGCGCTGCGGCTCCCAGCGGGGCTGGCCTATGGTCGGCGGACGCAGGACTAGAGAGGAGTCGTGATGGCCCCGAACGTCGACGTCAGCCTGGGCAGCTGGTTCGCGAGGCGGGCGGCCGCCACCCCGGACCGCCCGGCGATCAGCTTCGAGGGGACCACACGCACCTACGCCCAGTTCCTCGATCGAGTCGATCGCCTGGCGGCCGGCCTGCGGGCTGGCGGCGTCAGCCACGGCGACAGGGTCGGGTTCCTCGGGCTCAACTCGCCGGCGTTCCTCGAGGCGATGTTCGCCGCGTCCCGCCTGGGGGCGAGCTTCGTGCCCCTGAACTTCCGCCTCACCGGCCCCGAGCTGGCCTTCATCATCGGCGACGCCGGGATCCACACCCTGGTGGCTGACGGCCCGCACCGTGCGGTCGCCGACTCGGTGCGCCCACGCGTGCCGGTGCGTCGCTACCTGGGAGCCGACCACGTGGTCGCCGACGGGTGGGAGCTGCTCGAGGACGTCATCGCCAGCCACCGCCCGATCACCGCCACCGAGCCGATCGGCGACGACGAGGTCGCGGCCATCATGTACACCTCGGGCACGACCGGGCGGCCCAAGGGGGCCATGCTCACCCACGGCAACCTCTGGTGGAACAACATCAATGCCCTCCACACCCTTGACATCGTCCAGGACGACGTCACCCTCGTTGTCGCGCCGCTGTTCCACATCGGCGGCTTGAACGTCACCACGCTCGTCACCTGGCAGAAAGGTGGCGAGGTGGTGCTGCACCGCAGCTTCGACCCGGGCGCCTGCCTCGAGGCCATCGCCGGGCGCGACGTGACGACCATGTTCGCCGTGCCGGCGATGCTCCTGCTCATGAGCCAGCACCCCGGCTTCGGCGAGGCCGACCTCACCAGCCTGCGGATGGTGGTCTGCGGGGGAGCGCCCGTGCCCGAGGCGCTCATCAAGACCTACAACGGCGCGGGCGTTCCCATCAACCAGGGCTACGGCTTGACCGAGACGGCACCCCTCGTGACGTTCCTCACGCCGGAGTTCGCGCTGGAGAAGGTGGGGTCGGCCGGCCGGACTCCGCTGTTCACCGAGGTGCGACTGGCGGGGGCGCAGGGCGGCGTGGTGGTCGAGCCACTGGCCCGCGGCGAGGTGTGCGTGCGGGGACCCAACGTGATGAAGGGGTACTGGAACCAGCCTGAGGCCACGGCGGCCGCCATCGACAGCGAGGGCTGGTTCCACACCGGGGATCTCGGCTATGTCGACGAGGACGGGTTCCTCTTCATCGTCGATCGGGTGAAGGACATGGTGCTCACCGGTGGCGAGAACGTGTATCCGGCCGAGGTGGAGGGCGCGCTCTTCCAGCATCCGGCCGTCGCCGATGTCGCCGTCGTCGGTGTGCCCGACGAGCGCTGGGGAGAGACGGTGGTGGCGGTCGCGGTGGCGAAGGAGAACGCGTCGCTGACCCTGGAGGACCTGCGCGACGTCGCCGGCCGCTCCCTGGCCCGCTACAAGCTGCCGACCCGCTTGGAGGTGGTCGACGCCTTGCCTCGCAACCCGGCGGGAAAGATCCTCAAGTTCGAGCTCCGGGAGCGGCTCGGAGCGGGTCCGGACACGAAACGGAGCTGAGCCGTATGCGTATCGGATTGTTCATCGCGACCATCAATCCCATCGCCACCCCCGAGTTCCTCGCCTCGATGGCACGTGGAGCGGAGGAGGGCGGCTTCTCGTCGGTGTGGGTGGGGGAGCACGCCGTGCTCGTCGACGAGTACGAGTCACGCTATCCGTACGCCGACGACGGCAAGATCCCACTCACGGGCGACGTCGGTCTGCTGGAGCCCTTCGACGCGCTGTCGTTCCTGGCCGGGGTGACCTCGACGGTGCGGCTGGGCACGGCCGTGTGCCTGCTTCCCCAGCGCAATCCCGTCTACACCGCCAAGGACGTCTCGACGGTCGACTGGTTGTCGGGGGGTCGCTTGGACTTCGGCATCGGCGTGGGCTGGCTGCGGGACGAGTTCGAGGCCGTGGCCGCGCCCTTCGAGCACCGGGGCGAGCGCTGCCGGGAGTACATCGAGGTCATGCGCAGCCTGTGGTGCGAAGACCCCTCGGAGCACCAGGGGAGGTTCTATTCATTGCCTCGCTGTCGGATGTTCCCCAAGCCGGTGCAGGAGCCGCACCCGCCCCTGTACTTCGGGGGCGAGAGCGACGCCGCCCTACGCCGTGTGGCCGATCTCGGCCACGGTTGGCACGGCTTCAACCTCGCCGCCGACGAGGCGGCCGAGCGGGTGGCCCGCCTGGAGCGCATGCTCGAGGAGCGGGGCCGGACCCTTGCCGACGTCGACGTGACCGTCTCGTCCTATCTCAAGCCCGTTGAACCCGAGAGCGTCGCCGCCTACCGGGATGCGGGGGTCGACCAGCTCGTGCTCCCCGCCTTCGCCACCGACAGTCAGAAGATGAGCGAGCTTCTCTCCGGACTGTCGGAGCGGTTCGTGGAGCCGGCCGGGGCGCTGTAGCTACTCGAGCAGGTCGGGCTGCTCCCGCACGATGCGGTCGTAGAGCGGCTGGAAGCTGAACCAGCCGGCAATGTTGCTGCCGACCTGCGTGGACGTGAGCTTGGCCATGTCCTCTTCGATCAGCACCGGCTTGCCGGCGGCCTCGGCGAGGAGCTGAGCCTGGCACGAGCGTTCCATGGTGATGAACCACCAGGCCGCCTCGTCGACGGACTGGCCGACGGTGAGCAGCCCGTGGTTGCGCAGGATGACGGCCTTGGAGTCAGCGAGGGAGTGGGCGAGGCGCTTGCCCTCCTCGAGGTCGAGGACGACACCGGTGTAGTCGTCGAACAGGGCGTGGTCCCCGTAGAAGGCGCACACGTCCTGGGTGATGGGGTCGAGCTTGCGTCCGAGCGCCGACCACGACTTGCCGTAGATCGAGTGGGCATGGGCCGCGGCCACCACGTCGGGACGGGCGGCGTGGACCTGGGAGTGGATGGCGAAGGCGGCGGTGTTGACGGTGTAGTCACCCTCGACCACCTCGCCCTTGTCGTTCACCAGGATGAGGTCGCTGACCCGGATGTGGCCGAAGTGGACGCCGAAGGGGTTGACCCAGAAGTGGTCGAGACGCTCCGGATCCCGCGCCGTGATGTGGCCGGCGACTCCCTCGTCGAAGCCGAACCGCGAGAACAGACGAAACGACGCCGCGAGCCGCTGCTTGCGGTGCAGCCGTTCGTCCTCGACGGACGAGAACTGGGGCGGCAGCGGGAGACCTTTCTCCGGCATCTGGACACCTCCGCGAAAGGGATCTGACCAGCCGATCCTAACGGTCCCGGTCGGCTGTCGGGTGCGGGGCCCCGGCTGGTACGTTCTCGGCAAAACGGCTCGGCGGGGGAGTCCCGTCCGGGTCGGCGAAGGAGCAGCCCTGAGCACCGATCGCCCGCTCTCGGAGTCCGGCCGCGACGAGCACTCGGCCCCGGCGTCGAGGGGACCGGCAGGCTGGGCCGAGCCGCGCTCGGCCCAGTGGCGTGACCGCCGCTCTGGCGGGGTCGCCGGGACACAAGCGGGGCCAGTCGACGAGGAGCCGCCCCCGAGACAGGCGTTGCTCGCCCACTGGGGATTGCGGGTGGCTTCCTACCTGGTCGACTTCGTGGCCCCGTTCCTGGCCGCGGCCATCCTCGTCAGGGTGTGGGCGCCGGCCGGGTTCGTCGCCTACGTGGTCGCCGTGGCCTTCGTGGTCTGGAACCTGGTGGTCCAGGGCGTCACCGGCCAGTCGGTCGGCAAGCGCCTCGTCGGCACCATGCTGGTGCGACAGGACGACGGCGAGGTCGTGGGTCCGTGGCTGTCGATCGTGCGCTACCTCGCCCACATCGTGGACGTCCTGCCGCTCTACGCGGGGTTCTTGTGGCCCCTGTGGGACCACAAGCGCCAGACCTTCTCCGACAAGCTGTGCCACACGGTCGTCATCGTCGCCTGAGGGGCGTGAACGTCGCTGTCGTAGATGCCATGAAGGCGCCCGAGAACGTCCGATTGGTGCCCGTTCGAGGCAACCTGCAGCGGCTAGGCCCCAGAAACGCCAGCTGAACGCGACGAGCTCGGGCGCGACAAGCCTGCCAGGGCGACTCGGTCGTGCCGAGATGCGGTCGGCGGGCTCGAGCAGCCGGGGAGGGGTTCCGGAGGCAATCGGAGCCGTCTACGGGCTTCCCACGAACTCAACTTTACATAACGTACATTCTGGGCGGCCGGGGTAGGGGTGTATCGGGTCTCGAGAGGGGTGCCGCCACCGCGGGCTCAGGCGCTGACGCCGACCTCGGTGGGGCTGTCGTCGCCGTCCGCAGCTGGTGGTGCGGTGGGCGCGCCCGTGGCCCCCGGCTCGGCGCCCGACGACGGGACTCCCGGCACGGCCCCGGAGGTCGGCGGGCGACGGCGAAGACCGCTCACGCGAAGCGGGTCGACGAGTGACACGATTCGACCAGGAGCGCTCGTGAGCCATGAGTCGGCTGCCCGGAGCCATCCGGCCGGCACCTGCAGCCAGGCCGGGTGCGGAAGCACGCCGCTGAGGGCGGCGATCGGCGAGACCGTGAAGGCGGGACGGGGGAGTTGGGTGATGGCCACCCCGAGGGTGAACACGACCACTCCCCCGGCGGCGTCGAGGAAGTAGTGGTTGGCGGTGACGATGATCGTGAACAGGGTGACGAAGGGGTGGAGGATCAGCAGGGCCTTGATCCAGCGACGGCGGACGACAGGGACCAGGGCGAAGACGCACCAGAGGGCCCAGGCGATGTGGAGGCTGGGCATGGCGGCGTAGAGGTTGCCGGCGTCCTTCATGAGGGCCGAGTCCCAGCTGCCGATCCCTCCGATCACGTTCAGGGTGTCCACGAAACCGAAGCTCGACGGCAAGAAGCGCGGCGGCAGCAGAGGGAACGCGATGAAGCCGACGAGGCCAAGGCCGGTCATCCAGGCCAGGGCGTTGCGCCACCGGATGTAGCGCTCGGGGAATCGGCGGAACAGCCACACGAGGGTGACCACCGGGAGCACGAAGTGCACCGTTGAGTAGAAGAGGTCGGACGCCTCGATCAGGAGCCGATGCGGCAGGAACCACTGCTGAATGGCGTGCTCGCCAAAGATGCCGAGGGACCGCTCCGCGTGGACGATCTGGCTGGCGTGGGTGCCGGCCACGGCGTGGGCCCCGGCCGCCTTGCTGCTCGTCCACTCGTAGACGAGGTCGAACGCCACGATGGCGAGCACTTCCTTCCACCACCGCAGCCGCCGCGTCCCCGGGTTCACCGGCATGATCCTAACGAGCCAGGTTGCGTTAACCAGTGCATTCGCCCCATCTGGCTCATGTCGGCAGGGCCCCGAGAAAGCCCAGCGCAGCGTCGATGAAGCCGAAGCTCATCGGTGTGGCCAGGTGGTCCACCCCCTCGAGGACGACCAGGGTGGCGTCGGGCAGGGCGTCGAGCAGGGGCTCAGCCGGGCCGGCGAAGTCCTGGTCCCCCAGGACCACGAGGACCGGGACCCGCACCCCGGCCAGCTCCTGACTGGTCAGCGGGGCGACGGGTCGCCGGAGGCAGGCGGCGAGGGCGAGGGGATCGTTGCCCGGCGTCCGGGCGAACCGGGCGAAGGCTCGGGCGAGGTTGGACTGGGGCGGAACGGCAGAGGTCCCGGAGCCGGGCTCCGAGGCGGATATGGAGCTCCCGGGCGCCGATCCCTCGACGGCGCGGGCGACGACTTCGACATCGTCGTCGCGCAGCACACTCTCCCCTACACCGCCCACCACGACGCGGCCGAAGGCACCGGGTCGGGTGGCGGCGACCGTGAGCAGCAGCCTGGCACCCAACGAGAAGCCGATGGCGTCGACGGGACCATCCGGTGGGAGGAGGGTCGTCAGCTGGGACTCGAGGCCGACGTAGGCGGCGGGGTCGTGGGGCTTGGCCGCCGTCCCGTGGCCGAGAAGGTCGGCGCCGATGACCTCTCGACCTGCATCGCACAACAGGTCCACCCAGCCGGGCTCGCGCCAGTTGCGCTCGAACGACGAGGCGAAACCATGGACCAGGAGGACGGGCACCGGCACGGATCGCCACTTTACGGGTGCGCCCTGGCGTTTCTAGAGCGCCCCGGTCGACCTCGCCCGTCGCAGGCCCCGGTGATCCCGTTGTAGCTTGGCCTCGTCATGTCCCGCAGGATCGACGTGGAGCTGACCAGCGTCCGGGAAGACGGCAGCTGGACGTGGCGCGCAGCTGGGGCGCGCCAGCCGAAGGGCGTGCTGGAGGGCTCCGTGCTCTACGAGGGCGCCAAGGTCGGTGACGTGGTGCGGGCGGAGGCGGAGTTCGAGCTCGAGGGCATCAGCATCTTGTCGGTGCTGCCGCCGAAGGAGAAGAAGCGCGCCGAGCCCGAGCGGCTGGAGATCATCGGTTCGCCGGGTCGACAGGAGGGCGTGACCACGTCAGTGATGCGCCGGAGCGGCCGCCCGGAGCGAGGCCGCGGGGACGGCGATGCGAGGCGGCGGCCGCGACGAGACGGCGGTGACGCGTCGCCGGAGCGGCCCCGTCGCGAGGGCTCGTCCCGCCAGCCTCGGTCGGATGGCGAGGGACGAGCGCGCCGCGGCGACGCCGGTCCGGGAGGCCGGTCCAGGGGCGGTCGGACGCCGGCGGACACGAACGCAGACAAGCGCCGCGATGGCGGCGGGCGGCGCGGACCGCGGCGGGATGCTGAGTCGGGCGGGCGCGCCGCTGGTCGGCCGGCGCGCCAGAGCGAAGACTCCGGAGACGGCGGTAGGACACCACGGCCGAAGCGGCTGAGCCCGGCCACCGTGCACCGCGACGCCGCTCTGGCCGGGCTGTCCCCGGAGCAGCGAGCGATCGCCGAGCAGGTGCTCAAGGGTGGCATCCCCGCGGTGCGCCAAGCGATCGAGGGCCAGAACGACCGGGCGCGCTCGGCCAACCTTCCAGAGGTCAACGGCGAGGCCCTTCTGACGCTCGCCGAAGAGCTCCTTCCACGGCTGAATGCAGCCACCTGGCGGGATCGGGCCGACGCGGCGGCCGGCGCCGTCGACGAGATCAGCCTGCGGGACCTGCGGTCGGTCGTCGCCGGCGCGGACACGGCGACGCGCGACGACGAAAGTCGCCTCCTCGCCAGCACCCTGCGCGAGGCGCTCGAGCGGCGCGTGGGGCACATGCGCGAGCAATGGGTGGAGGAGATCACCCGGGCTCTGGATGAGGGTCGCCTGGTGCGGGCGCTCCGGGTCTCGGCCCACCCACCCGAGCCGACGGCGCGCTTTCCTGGCCAGCTGGCGGTGCGCATGAGCGATGCCGCCGGCGAGGCGATGGCGCCCGACACCTCGGCGGAGCGGTGGACGACACTGCTCGAAGCGGTGGCGGACTCTCCGATCCGGCGGATGGTCAAGCCCCGGGGGCTCCCCCGCGATCCGGCGGACAGCGTGGTCGACGCGGCCCGGCAGGCCTCCGGACGGGTGCCCGCGCTCGCCACCATGCTGGGCATCGGTATGCCGCCGCCGCCGGGTCCACCGCGGCCGCACTCCCCTCGTCCGCCGCGCCCGGCGGTCGGTCGCGACCGGCGGGCGGGCTGACCCCGTGGTCGACTACAGCAAGCGGGGCAATACTGCGGTGCTCACCATCCGCCGTCCTGAGGCCCGCAACGCCGTCAATGCCGAGGTGGCCAAGGGCATCGAGGCGGGTCTCGATCGCCTCGAGAGCGACAGCGAGGTGTGGATCGGTGTCGTCAGCGCCGACGGCCCCGTCTTCTCTGCGGGCGCCGACCTCAAGGCCATCGCCGCCGGTGAGGCGTTGACGCTGTCTACCGAGCGCGGCGGCTTCGCTGGCATCACCCGCCGCGATCGGGTGAAGCCCCTTGTGGCCGCCGTGGATGGGCCCGCCCTGGCCGGGGGGTGCGAGATCGTCCTGGCGTGCGACCTCGTCGTGGCCTCGACGGCCGCCTCCTTCGGCCTGCCCGAGGTCAAGCGATCGCTGGTAGCGGCGGCGGGCGGACTGTTCCGGCTGCCCCGAGCCCTCCCCCCCGCGGTGGCCATGGAGCTCATTCTCACCGGCGACCCCCTTCCGGCCGAGCGGGCGCACGCCCTCGGCATGGTGAACGAGCTGGTCGCTCCCGGAGAGGCGTTGACGGCGGCGCTGGCGCTGGCCGAGCGGGTCTGTGCCAATGCTCCCGTCGCCGTGCGGGAGAGCCGAGGAGTGGCGATCGCCGCCCACACGGCCGACGACGAGACCCTGTGGCAGATGACCGAGGAGGCGATGACCCGAGCCGCTCGCTCGGAGGACTTCGCCGAGGGTCCGCGCGCCTTCATCGAGAAGCGGGCGCCGGTCTGGAAGGGACGCTGACCGACTCGTTCGTCAGAGGACGCCGTGGTCCCGGAGGAAACCGGCCAGGCCGTCGACGAGCGCGACCCGCGGGACCGACGACAGCGGGAACCAACTGGCCTCGGCAGCATCGTCAGCGGCCACCGGCCGTCGTCCATCGGTGACGGTGACGGCGAAATCGAGGATCACGAAGTGGTGTTGCGGCCCGATTCGCTCGGCCCAACCCAACAGCTCGCCGCAGCGCACCTGCAGTCCCGTCTCCTCCGCCACCTCGCGGACGACCGCGTCGCAGATGGTCTCCCCTGCCTCGACCCGGCCGCCGGGCACCGACCATCGTCCCGCTCCCGGCCCCCTCCCCCGCCGCACCAGCAGCAGCTCCTCATCGGCCACGGCCACGGCGCCGACGCAGAGCTCGGGACGGGTCACTGCTCCGCGGGCGGGGTCCGCCCGGGAGGGCGGTCTGATGAGAGGGCCCGGTGCATGACGATCAGTCGCGCCTTGAAGCCGCTCGACTCGAAGAAGTTCTTGCTCAGACGGTCGCCGGGAAGCGCCACGGTGTCCACCCCGGCGCACCCCCGATCGACGAACCAGGCCATGAGGGCGCCCATGAGGGCTTCGCCCACGCCCACGCCGCGGGCGCCCGGCTCCACGAACAGGTCCTCGACGACGCCGAGCTCGGTCCCGCCGGGGAGCGTCTCGGTGCGGGCGGTGGCGTAGCCGACGATCTGGTCATCGACCGTGCCGACCCAAGCTGCTCCGTCGCGATCGTCCAGGGTCCGGGCCAGCGCCTGCTCGACGGGCTCGGGTCGACCGTGGTGCTCGACGAGCAGCGCCCCACCTCGAGCGGCGGAGAGCTGGGCCAGAGCGCTGCGGCTGAGCTCGGCGAGCCGAGGGAGGTCGTCCCGGTCGGCTCGCCTGGCCGCTTCACGCATCAGCTCCTGCCGGGAGCCTGCAGCTGGGCGATGCGATTGAGAATGGTCCTGCGGCCCCTGGTGGCCGCCTCGTAGGTCCTCACCGCCTCCAGCTCGTCCGCAGCGAGGCCGGCCAGGCGCTGGACCACGTGGGAAGCAGACAGCGCGTCGTAGCCCGGGATGGCGAGGGCGCTGGCGTCACCAGACGGCGTGCCCGGTGCCGGTAGCGGTGCCGAGGCGCCCTCCACCGACGTGGACACGGTGGACGGGGGGACAGGAGGGGCTCCGTCGGATCCCGTGGTGCCGTCTGTCGACCAGACCCCTGTGCCGTCGCCGTCGCCGTCCGTCGGGTCCGCCTCCCGGGCCGGCTGTGCCCACGGGTCGGGCTCCCCCGGCTGTGCCCACGGGTCGGCCTCCCGGGCCGCCGGTGCTCCGAACGGCCCGCCTTCCGAGACGCGTCCGGTCGCCTGACGAACCACACGCTGCGCCTCGCGTTGCCCTTGGGCGACGGCGAAGCTGCCGACCATCTTGGCCATGGCGAGCTGGCCGTTCACCCGGGCCCGGCCCTTGTCGATCAGCTGCGGCAGCTCCTCGGTGACCGAGATGGCCAACCCCACCGGTGCGTAAAGGCACACATCGAGGGCCTGCTCGAGCAGTGATTTCCTCTCCGTCATGACCCCATCATTCCTCACGGCGCAGCTCGGCAGGCCCGGTCAGCTGGTGCGCACGATCATCACGTCGCACGGGGCGTGATGGCTCACGGCGTTGGGCACGCTGCCGAGCAGGAAGCGGCCGGCTGAGGACATGCCCTTCGACCCCACTACGATCAGGTCGGCTCGCCGCCGGTCGGCCACCTCGAGCAGGGCCTCAGCGGCGGTACCAGCCTCGGACACGGCACTGGCATCCGTGACCCCCTCCTGCCGAGCGAGCCGGACGGCGTCGCCGGCGTGATCGTCGGCCAATCCGGAAGCCGTGATCCGCCACTTGATCTCCTCGGGGGCCTCGGCCCGGTCGCGGTCCAGGCCCTGGGGGTGGGGG
The DNA here is from genome assembly GCA_036491125.1 of Acidimicrobiales bacterium. Taxonomy (NCBI): domain Bacteria; kingdom Bacillati; phylum Actinomycetota; class Acidimicrobiia; order Acidimicrobiales; species Acidimicrobiales bacterium. Next base: position 27,456 of record DASXCO010000169.1, read on the forward strand.
TCGTAGGCGGTCACCGCGATGAAGGCGGCGCCGACGGTGGAGGCCAGCCGGGCGGCGTGCTCGACAGCCTTGGTGGCCGTCTCGGAGCCGTCGGTACCCACCACGATCCGTCGGTAGCTCATGGACGGCCCCCAGAGGACCTGGAGGCGGGTTGGCCCCGCAGCGGGGCTGGACGCGCGAGGCGCCTGCGCCATTGTCCTCGGGCCCGCCTCCCGGGCCGGCCTAGACGCAGTCGCGACACAGCATTCGCTCCTGGTCGGCCAGCTGGCTGGGGTGCTTGACGAGGAAGCACGACCGACACACGAACTCGTCCGGCTGCTTGGGCAACACCTTCGTCGCCGTCTCCGTCCGGTCCTCGGTCTCGGGTGTCTCCTCGTCCTCCTCCTCATCCTCGGCGACGACCAGGCGCTCCTTGAGGATCACGTCGAGGCTGGCCTCGACGTCCTCCTCGTCGTCCTCGTCGTCGTCCTCCTCCTCCTCGTCCTCGGCTCGATCGGTCGTGGCGGGGGCGCCGTTCTTGCTCTCCGGCTCCGCCGCCTCCGCCTCCTCCTCCTCTTCCTCCTCGAGATCCTCGCCTTCGTCGGCCTCTTCTTCCTCGAGCGAGTCCTCGTCAATGAGCTCGTCGTCTGCCAGCTCGTCGAGGTCGGGCTCGTCGAGCTCCTCTTCTTCTTCTGTTTCTTCGTCCACCTGGTCGTCGACGTCTTCGGCCATTGCAGCCCGTCCTTGCTGAGTTCGGCCCGGGAGCCTATACGGCGCCACCTGCTCGTCGAGCGGGCCACAGGTGGCGGGCTCCGGCGCGCAAACTACCGCCTGCCGGCAGGCGAGACGCCGGCCGGCACATCCATCAGACCAGCGGATCCAGGCGGGCGGTTGGGCCCAGGAGCCTTTGGGGCCGTCCGGTGGCCCATTCCCCCGTAACGCAAAAGAGCGCTCGACGGAAGGGTTATTGGGACGTTCTCTACTCGGCTTCCTGGGCCCCCGCGGCCCGCGACCCCCCCTCCCAAGAGAACAAACCACATAATCCCGGGAGGCCCACGACCTGGCGTCCGGGGCGTCTGGGACTCCGCTAGTTATGCCGCGCCTGGAGGTGATCGTCAACCCCGACCTGATCCGGATGACCTGGCTCTTCGCGTATCACCCCTGTTCAAGAGGGTGAAAAAAAACCCAGCCTGCGGGGGATACCCACCGCCCGCGCGGGGGCGCGCTCGGTCGCTGTCAGCGAGCCGGCCGAGCCGTGTGGTGCTGGCGCTCGGATACGCGGCGAGCCTCCGCACGGCGGGCGGCCTCGAGGCGCCCGAGGCCGTTGTCGGCCTGGTCGTCGTGATCGACGAAGCGCATCATCTGGGCCACGGCGTGATGGCCGGCTTGCTCGGCGATGAGGCGGTGCATCTCGCGGGCCACGGTCCGGTAGGCAGGGTGCCCCTGGGAGCCCGACCGGAGCTCCAGGATGTGCATGGCCTCGCGAGCGTTCATCTGCATCACGTAGCGCACCCGGAAGGCGAGGGCCACGGCATACGGAGCCTGGTCCGGGAACTGTGGGGCCAGGGCGTCGTGCAGGGTCGCCGACCGGACCATCGATTCCTCGAACGCCGGCGCCACCCCCGCCTCGACGGCGGCCTCGGGCAGGTCGTACCCAAGGCTGGTGTCGAGCGGCTGCCACTCGATGGTGAGCATGCGATGCCGCTGGAGGTCCCGAAAGGCTCCGTAGTCCGACACCACGTCGAAGCGGTAGGACGTGCGTTCCAGCGCCCGTCCGGGACGGTGACGACGGTTCGTGCGATCGCCCACGTAGGCCTGTACCACCTGGCGCCGCTCGTCAGCAGACATCCGGGCGACCCGCTCGGCCAGCTCGGCCTCCCCCAGGTCGGTGTGTGGGTACAGCATGGCGGCGATGACCTTGTTCTCACCGTCGGGGTCGAAATCCACCAGCGTGACCGGGGGTGGGGGGTCGCCCATACCCGCTTCGCCCGAGGGGAAGAGCCTGGCCGCAAGGTCGTCCATGGCGGTGCGATTTGCGGCCAGGTAGGCCGACCACTCCCCTCCCCGATCCGGGCGGTCCACGCGCTTGAGGAAGGACGGGATGGCCTTGCGAAGCTCCTCGAGCATGAGCTCGGCGTAGTAGCGGGCCTCCGGGAGGGGATGGGCCCGCATGTGGAGGAGCAGTAGCTCGTAGGACTGGCCGGTGCCGTAGATGCCTACGTTGGACAGCGATCCGGCTGGTAGCAGCCCCCGTAGCGCGTCGAAGGCCTTGGCCCGGATCGACTGGCGATAGGCCAGGTCGGAGTCGGTGCTGGCCTTCGGGTACTGGCGGGTGATCCAGGCCTGGACCACCGGCAGCAGCGCCGCATAGGTGTCGAACATCCGGTCCATCTCCCCCACGTAGCGGGCGCCGAGAGGAGACTCGAGGATGGCCGGGTCTCTGAAGTACCGGTAGTGGCCACTGGCCAGGCGGGAGTCGTAGGCGACATAGCGCGTCGACTGCTCCAGGTAGGCCATGAGCCGGCTCCGCTCGAGGACCTTGGTCAGGAGGTTCGACGCCTGCTCGCAGGCGAGGTGCACGCCGCCGAGCTGAGCGACCGAGTCGTCGCCGTACTCGAGGAAGATCCGATCGTAGAGTTGCTCGGCCCGACGAAGGCCGACGGTGGCGTCGACGGTGAGGTCGCCGGTGATGTCCAGATCGCCGACGAACTCGTCCAGGAACAGCCGTCGCAGGCTCTTGGCCGAACGGGAGTACCGGGCGAACAGCGCTCCCTTCACCACCTCGGGCAGGTTGACAAGGGCGAAGACGGGTCCGTCGATGGTCGTGAAGTAGCGCCGCAGGACGTCGGACTCCTCGTCGCTGAAGCGCTCCCGGACGTACGGATGCATGCGGCGCCACATTACGGCCCAGCGCCCGCGGTGGCGGTGGATCCGCCTCCCCCTCCGAGCAGGGCGTTCGCGGAGACGCTGCTAGGAGGCAGCGGCAGCGCCGGCGTCGAGGACCGACGACGCGGCCACGATGTCCCGGAAGAGGTCGTCGGCCGCCTGTCCCGCGGCCCGGGCCGTGCCCGGAACGGGTGCCACCTGCTCGATCTGGCGGAGGAGGTCGATCAGCTGCTTGATGTTGCGTACGAAGTCGCCGCCCGAGACGTCCTCGTCGGCGATGACGCGGCTCAGATCGTCCCCCGCGGCCCATGCCCTGGCAGCCGGGGCGAAGCCGGAGTCGAGTGGTCGGGTCGGGGGTAGGCCCGCCGCAGCCTCGTCGGCTCCCAGCCGCCGAGCCAGCTCCTCGACGGCGCGCCAGCGTCGCTGGAGCTCACTCCTCGGGCCGGCGTGGGCCGCCGGTTGTCCTCCCGGGCCAAACCCGCTCGCGGGAGCGGGCGCCGGTCCTCGGGCTTCGAAGGTGAACACCGACAGCAGCGCGGCGACCGACGGCGGGTCGAGCCCGTCGAGGAGACCGGCTCCGAGTGTCTCGGCCACCAGCAGGTCCGCCTCGTGGTAGATGCGGGCCAGGCGATCCCCGGCCTCCGTCAGCGACCAGCCGTCGACATACCCGCGGCGGCGCAGCAGCCCCAGGACCCGGTCGAACTGGCGGGCCAGTGACTCGCTGCGCCCCCGGACCCGCCGCTCCAGGCGCTCACGCTCGCGCTCCAGCCGGTCGGCGCGGTCGGCCGCTCGCAGGTGGGTCCGCAGCTGCGGACAGCTGGCCACGGGGTGCGAGGCCGCAGCACCGGAACCACCGCGCCGGGCGCCACCTTCATCGGTGGCCCTGCGCCGGGCACGGCCCCGCTTGCCGACGGACGTCGCCGCGCCCTCGGGCTGGCCTTCCGGACCGGCTGTGTCCTCCTGCCGGCCTCCCGGGCCGGCTGTGTCCTCGAGGTCGATACGGCGCAGGGCGGCGGCCGTCTGGCGGACGAAGCGGGCCGTCGACGGGTCGTAGGGCACCGGGAGCTCGATGCGGGCCACGGGGCGGGGTGGAGCGTGGAAGTCGGCCGCCCGGAGGAGGACCTTGCGGGTGTCGACGGTGACAGCGCCGAGGCGCACGTCGCCGCCACGGCGTCGGGCGGTCGTGATCACCGCCGCCGGTCCGGAGGCGACGGCGGTGGGCATGCGCAACACGTCGCCGGGCCGGATCCGATCGAGGGCCTCCTTGATCTCGGTCCGTGGGCTGTCGGGGTGCGGCTGCTCGGTGCCGGCGGCAGCGGACCGTCGGGCGGCGCCATCGAGGCGCCGGAGCTCCTCGACGTCGCCTCGGTCGCAGCTCGCAGCCCGCCGGGCGTCGGCCAGCGCCGTCGTGGTGCGCTCGAGCCGGGCCTCGAGGTGGACGACGTCGGCGTCGGCCCGGTACTGGGCGAAGGAAAGGTTGAGCAGGTGGTGGGCCTGGTCCGACGGGTAGCGGCGGACCAGGTTGGCCGTCATGTTGTAGGTGGGTCGAAAGGAGGACGTGAGCGCGTAGGTGCGGGTCGACGCCAGCCCCGCCACCTGGGAGAACGGCACGAAGCGATTCCACAGCACCACGGCGTGGCCCACCTCGTCGATCCCGCGCCGTCCAGCCCGCCCCGTCAGCTGGGTGTACTCCCCCGCCGTCAGCGTCTCGTGTCGCTCGCCGGTGAACTTGGTCAGCTTCTCGATGACCACGGATCGGGCCGGCATGTTGATGCCCAGCGACAGCGTCTCGGTGGCGAAGACCACCTTGACCAGGGCTGCGCCGAAGCAGGCTTCGACGGCCTCCTTGAAGGGCGGCACGAGGCCGGCGTGATGTGATCCGAGGCCGGCCTCCAGCCCCGTGAGCCAGGCACCGTAGCCGAGCACCCGGAGGTCGTCGTCCGACAGGGCCTCGACCTTGGCCTCGGCGATCTCCCTGATCTGGCGCCGCTCCTCGGGAGTCGTCAGTCGTACTCCGTCGTCGAGGCACTGGCGGACGGCGTCGTCGCAGGCGGCCCGGCTGAAGATGAAGTAGATGGCGGGCAGCATCGACTCCTCGCCGAGGCGGTCGACCACCTCGGACCGCCAGGGCGCGTACAGCCGGCTGCGTGGTCGGCCGTACGGTCGACGTCCCGGTGACGCGCCTTCGAGCGCGGCC